>JAKAKY010000178.1 GCA_021824365.1 Bacteroidota bacterium
ATTTACGGATTGAATATTGGTGATGGCACCTTTAAAATCGGCACGCGGATAGGTATTGCTTTGCAGGTAATCGCTATTGAAATGGTCTTGCATTTCGGCATATTGAAAAAAGAAACTTTTGATTAGGAGGCTAAAAGTAAGGTTGCCATTGGAGGTAATTCTGCTGGCAACTTCGTTATTTACGGCACTTACATCATCATCGTTCGTGGCAACAAAACTAATTTGCCCGTTACGTGTTGCATAAAATTTTTGTGCCTGCAAGCCGGCAACACTAAGCACACACAAAAGAAACAGCAGGAAAATTTTTGCAATCATGAAGTAAAGTTTTAATGCAATTTCAACTTTGGGATAATTTTTTATTCCACTAATATACCATTATTCATCACCACATTCATATCGGGGATATAGCCGGTACAAATGCCTTTAAAATGAACGGAATCACCCACTTTTATCCGATCGGGTTTATTTTTAAACGTGCAGTTGATGGTAACCATTGAATCGGCGGTATTAAAGTCGATAACGGTTTGGCCTTGCTGATTGGTAGTAATTTGTGTAATTTGGCCAATTAATTCAATGGCTTTATCTAAGTACAGTTGATTGGCTTGTTGCTCATTGTCTTTAAACGCCTGATACAATTGTTCGGCAGTGAGGGTTACCGCATTTTCTTTGGCCACATTTCGGTGTGGTTTATTGTACACATACACTACAAAACCGGTAGCAGCAATGGCTATTATCACTACAAGAATTAAAAAATATTTTAATATTTTTTTCATGTATGTTTTCCGTTTTAGAATAACAGTGCTGTTTTAAAGCCGGTATACATAACTAATAAGTAGTTGAAATGCTGGCTTAACAGTTCATGTCGTTCCTCTGAAAATAATAAGCAGCAAATTTAAAAAAAATTATTGCAGTGCAGTTGTTAACCTTTAACATATTGTTGTATGGGTAAGCGGTTGGCAAGGCTGCGGGCCAAAGTCATTTCGTCGGCATACTCTAATTCGCCGCCAAATGCAATACCGCGGGCTATGGTAGTAATTGTACAAGGCAGGTGCTGTATTTTTTTTTGAATATAATAAATGGTTGTATCGCCCTGAATAGTGGGGTTTAAGGCAAAAATGAGTTCTTCAATTTGTTCTGTTGCTAAACGATGTAACAAAGGCTGAATGGTTAGTTGGTCGGGACCAATGCCATCTAACGGAGAGATGATGCCGCCTAAAACATGATAAGTGCCATTAAACTGCTGGGTAGTTTCAATAGCAATTACATCGCGAATATTTTCAACTACACAAATAACACCTGCATTGCGCATAGAGTTGGCGCAGATACTGCAAATATCACCATCGCTGATGTTGTAGCAGCGCTGACAAAATTTGATTTCCCGACGCATTTTAGCAATGGTATCGGCAAACAGGGTTACCTCCTGTTCATTTTGTTTCAATAAATGCAGCACTAAACGCAAGGCTGTTTTTTTGCCTATACCAGGTAATTTGGCAAATTGTGCCACTGCATTTTCTAATAAACCGGAAGGTAACTGCATGGCGCAAAGATAAAGTTTTGCAATCAGGAACCCGTTTTGTTGAAACTTGAAAATAAAAGTACACTTACAAGTTCAATTCGTATTCGTTATCCCAATTATTTTTCAGCACAATTTTTTTATCAAGGTCTTGCACTATTTCGGGCTGCAGGTGTTTTTTAAAATTACCGGCATTCCAAACTCCATTTTGATTGGTATCGTAGAGAATGCGCAAATCATAATCGCCCGGGCGGTATAATTTTCTGTAAATTTCATTTGAGGTGATGGGAATAGATTCTACTATGGTATTGTTTTGTAATAGTTGTACAACCGGATGTCTGGCTAAATCGAGATGATTGAAACGAATACGCAGTGAGCCATAATCAGATTCATTTTTAGTGGCAAAGCGAATGGTATCGGCCCTGGCTAATTGAATATGATTGGTATCGGTTGCAACATCTTTCTGAAGGATGAGAATAAAATGTTCGGCTTCCCTCCAGGGATAAGTAATACTGCAAATGGTTTTGGTTGTATCTAACTGAACAGTATACGTTTTAATGGGTTTAAACAGTGTATCTAACAACTCTATACCCGCAGTGTTCAGTGTATCTAAAGGTGTGCTAAATTTAATTTGCAGTGCGGGGTTTAATAAATCCTGTTTACCATTGTCTAAGTTTAGGCTAAAGCGTAACCGTTTTTGTTCTTCATTCCGTTCTTTGTTTTTAATCAGTTTTGCAGCCGAAGGTGCTGTAGTTTTAGCGGCTTTTTCTTTTTTTTTCGCTGCCTCAAAAGCATAAAAAGCAACCATGGGTGTGTGTGGGCCAATGGTAATACCGGAATCGAGAAAAGCAAACATTTTGGTAGAATCATCATAGCGTTTGCTGTAATCATCGGGTAAAACGTAGGCTGCAAAAGTTTTTGCGGGTAAAAAACGAAATACAAAATTGCCTTTCCCATTTACACGTGCATAATATTCAGGCACATCCTTTATTATGGCAGTATCATTCAGGTTTTCATGTAAAACTACAATTAAAGTAGAATCTGTTTTGCCGGTTTCGGCCAATACCACTTTGCCTCTAAAACTAAACGTATCTAACTGATTGCCGGTTGAAAATACATAGATGAAGTTTTTAAGAATATTACCCTCATTCACATCACGAATGGCATTACCAAAATTGATGGAATAAGTGGTATTGGGATGAAGGGTATCTTTTAACTGAATGGTTATATTTTTAAGGTGGTTTTTAATAATGGGTGTGCTTTTAGGGCTGGGAGATACAATTAAATTTTTTTGCACATCTTTCACATCTACATATTCATCGAAAGTGAGGAGAATTTTATTGGCATTAAATTGCAATATAGAATCCTTTGGCACAGCCATTACCAAACGAGGCGGAATGGTATCCCTCGGACCGCCCGAAGGAGGAATAATATTAGCACATCCCGTAAAAGTAAATGGGATGAACAAAGCAGCAATTAGGATGCACAAAATGAATTTTTGCATGAACTTTTTATTTTATACCTATTGTACCTATTGAACAATTCCTGCAAACTTACGGTTTGCAATGGGTAAAGCCGATTAAGGGAATGATAAAATCTATATTTCTTCCTCATTCAGCTCATGTAAGGCAATAGCCAGGTAATTATCTTTCACAAAATTACACCAATGGCAGTCGGAGCTTCCACAGCCGGTATAAAAATCATGCGCCTGAATTTTTGCCCAGGCGTTGGCAATTTGTTGTTTTACGGTGGTTACATCTTCTGGCTTTATCACTAATTTTTGTTGAATGAAATTGTTTTTTTTATCGGGTTCTACAAAGTCGAACTCTGTGCTGACCACTTCCCAATTTTTAGTAGCATCATTATCTACCAGAATTTTATAAAAAACAGCCTGGCGCCAGTAATCACCGCCTAACTCATTTTTATCATTTGGTGGTAATAATTTAGGTTGTGCTTTTTCATAGTCGCCGGTTTTATAATCTACTACATTTACACTTCTTCCATCAAACTCTAATTTATCTAATTTACCTTTTAACGGTACGCCATTGATAACAACATTTTTAATGGTATGTTCCACCACCACTATTTTATGCCAGGTTAACACTTTTTCCTGATAATAGTTAGTTAATACAATTTGTCCGTACTCTAAGCGGCGCTCAAACTGTTCCTTAGTAAAGCTTTCGCGATGGCGGTGCATGTACCATTCAAAATCGGCTATAAATTTTTCTAAGGATGGGAACTGATGTTCGGCATCATCTTTCATTTTTTTGAACAATTGTTCTAATGCGTAGTGAACTGCTGAACCAAATTCGGTAGCTTCATTTTTAGGAGAAGGAATACGAATTAAGTTTTTATAATAAAATTCCAGCGGGCACTTTAAATAATTATTCAAAGCCGTAACATTCATCACAAATTTTTCAAGCAGCCTGTTAATCACATCGTTTTCTAATTTGTCTATTTCAGGTGCTGCTGCCTTTTCAAAAAACAGCGCCTGAAAATCTGCAACTGCCGTTTCATCCATTATTTTCTTTTCAATGGTAACGCCTTCATTTTCCTGCATTTCAGCAATAAACATAGAAGGCTCCATGGGTTTGCCATCGGCTTTAAAATTGGCATAACTAACGGTTAAATACAGTTCGGCGCGGGTAAGTGCCACATAAAACAAGCGGCGCAGTTCTTCTTCATCTTTATGATTAGGTGCAGAAACAAACAAAGTATCCGGAAAACTATATCCATTATTTGGCTTGCGCTTTTTTTCCCAGGAAGATGCATTACAACCGGCAAAAAAAACATAGGTAAATTCAAGGCCTTTGGCACCGTGTGCTGTTAAAAAATTTACCCCTTTTTCATTTCCACTTACCTGCACTAAGGGCAATGCAATCTTTTCACTTTGCATTAACTGAATAATACGCACCAATTCTTTAAGTGTTAAGAAAGGATTACGGCGTGTTTCTTCTTTCAAAAAATCGAATAAAGCGGTAAGTACCTGCAACAAATAAAACTTATCAGATTGTTGCATAATGTATGGAACAATACCTGCCTCGGAAATGAGTTGTTCAAATAAATTTTGCAGGGTAACATTGGGCACAGCAGCAATTAAGTTTTCAATAATTGATGAGGCGTTTTTTAAAGCCGGATGTATGGATGCAGTAAATAAATCCTTTGCAGGTGCATTAACTTTATCACACAATAATTTTCGAATAGAAGTTTTTTTAGCAGTAAATTTTAAATCAGCTACTTCAACAGAGATGGCTGCAATTTCTATGGGCGGAATTTGGAACCAATCGAAGTGCAAAATTTCGAACAACATTTCATCACCACCATAAGGTGTATCGTGTTCAGCAGCCAGGTACTCTAATAACAATAATAATTTTTTGGCAAATGGAATGGTGAAAACATTGATATGCTTTTTGGTATACACAGGAATATTTTTGATGGCACCATATTTTGCCAGTTCTTCACCAAACTTGTGTTCTTTATAAATTACGGCAATTTTTCCCGGGGCAATGCCCTGTTGCAACAGCGAATCAATTTGCAGTATAATGCCCGTCATTTCTGTTTGTGGGTTTTCATATTCCTGCACAACAGGCAAATGCTGAAAGGATAAATTATGGGCATTGGCAGCTTTTAAATCTTTTGACAAATCTTTCATTTGCTTTACTAACCGCTCTTCATTACGATCAATAACAGATTTTGCAGTATTTAAGATTGGCTGGGTAGAACGATAGTTTTTTGTAAGTACAATGGTTTCTAAACTATGTTGGAACCGTTCTTTAAAAGTAAACATATTTTCGATATTAGCACCCTGAAAACGGTAAATACTCTGGTCATCATCGCCCACCACGAAAACATTGGGTTGTTCCCAATAATTAATGAGCAATTGCACCAATTTATTTTGAGTGCCGCTGGTATCCTGGTATTCATCCACCAAAATATATAAAAACTGTTCTTGATATTTTAGCAATAAACCGGGGTTTTCTTCAAAAGCTTTGATTACCCAATTAATCATATCATCAAAATCATAACGATTATTTTGCTTCATCAACTCCTGAAAACGATCAAACTCTTGCACAGCAGCCCTCAATTTTTGCATTTTTTCATGTTCTTCCTGTATTTTATTTTCTTTTAAATTGCCCGGATTAAATCTTCCGGATTTTTTTTTATAAATATATGCTTCCCGATTGGGCAAATCATTTAGATAGGTATCAATAGCGGAAAGGATATGTTCCGGAGTCCATCCTTCCCTTTTCATGGTACTAAACAATTTCTGCAGGTTATCTGTTTCAAAATACACATCACCGCGATATCGTTTTAGGGGATGATTTCTGGGAAAAGTATCAATCAACTTTTTCAGCAGGGCAGTACGTTCTAAATCTGAAATAGGGTCTAAAGTTGTTTTTTCAAATAGTGATAAATTTTCCTGAATAATATCATTGCAAAACGCATGGAAGGTATATATGTTTACCTTATATGCATCGGGGCCAATAAAACTCATCAGGCGTTTACGCATG
>JAKAKY010000179.1 GCA_021824365.1 Bacteroidota bacterium
CAGCACTGTAACATTTTAAAATAATTTAACCCACCCTTATTCCCATAAAACAAACTCATACCCATACTGGTAAATTTTACGGGAAGATTGGCGTTTAAATGACTATTACTGCCGCTTAAAAACACATCTACCTGCCCATATTGCTGCAAATAGGGCAACAACTCTACCGCTCGGCTAATATGGCCATTTCCAGTAGCTTGTATGGCGTAAAATATTTTCATGATGAATAAAATGAGTTTAAAAAGGTTTCGAAAATGCTACATTCGCCGGAACTGAATGAAACGATTGCGAAACTGCGTGAATAAATAAGGCTATTTCATCGGTTACCACATCGGGGCTGGCCACTTTTTTATTCATATCAACCACCTTAGCGCTTTCAAATGCCTTATCATCGTAGGTATACATGTGCCAGACATTGTTGTAAAACTCTAAAGCGGTTAAGTGTTCCACCCAATCGCCACTATTTAAATAGGTAACTTTGCCATTTTCATTTTCAACAACCCGCATTTGAGGTTCATGAATATGGCCACAAATCACATATTCATATTTTTTTTCAATGGCTATTTCAGCAGCCGTTTGTTCAAAATTGTTGATTTTAATGACCGCCTTATTTACACGGCTCATAACGCTTTTAGAAAGGCTCATTTTTTCGTGTCCCATCATCTGTAAAAAATGATTCAATAACCGATTGAAACGAATGAGTAAATTGTATCCATGACAACCCAATTTCGCCAATAATTTAGCACTGCCTTTGGTGGTATTATCAAACACATCGCCATGAAAAATCCAGCAGAGGTGGCCATTAATTTCCATCACCATTTTATCTACCAACTGAATATTCCCCACATCAAAATGTGTATAACGGCGTAAAGCCTCATCATGATTACCGGTAATATAAATAACACGGGTACCTTTGGTAGCCAGGCTTAAAATTTCTTTGATTACCTGCATGTGGGTAAGCGGGAAAAAATGTTTACGGAACTGCCAAACGTCAATAATATCGCCATTCAGAATTAAAATTTGGGGCGAAATACTTTTGAGATAGTTTACCAGCTCCTGAGCATGGCAGCCGGTAGTACCTAAGTGCAAATCACTCATCACAACAACATCTACTGGTCTTCTGTTCATAACAATTGGTTTAGCAAAATTCAAAGGGTAGTATTACCTGAATATGAATAGAATATGAATTTATTGTTACTTTAATTCAATTGAAGTTTTTTAAGCATCCCATTTACTGTTAGAAGAATTGCTTTTTAATGCCGCTTTTATTACAACAAAATGCAGTAAAACAGCTATTTGATATATCTTTGCTTTTTAAAAGGATGTATATGAAAATGTGGCGCAGTAAAATATTTATAGGGTTTATATTAATGATAGCAAGCACAGTAACAGCCGTTGCGCAATGCGCTATTTGTACCAAAACTGCAGAACAATTAGGTGAAGGGCCGGCCAAAGGTTTGAATGCAGGTATTTTATATTTAGCCGCAACGCCGTTTTTAATTATAGGCTATATCGGTTACCGTTGGTTTCAATCTGAAAAAGAAAAAAATAAGTTGGATGCACAACAAAGTGAGCAGCGCCAACTGTAACATTACTTTTGAAATTGCTGATGCGTACCATCACAATAAGGCGGATTTTTAGTATGCTTACAATTACATAACCATACTTCTGCATCTTCTTCTGCCGTAAATCTTAACGGTTTAAAGGGCATACCTTCAATGGTTTTGTGATGCCCATCACAAAAAGGATTTTTTTGGCTTAATCCACAGGTACACCAGGCATAGGTTTTACCTTTTTCTACCATTACTGCAGTTGGTTCCGCTTTAAAAATATGAGATTCGTGCATGAAAATAATTTAATTTACAATTAAGAAGCAGCAAAGTAAACAAAAAATCAGTGTAAAAGTTCTGCACCCAAACAAATTAATTTTACACTATATATTATTTACTCAGGCCATTTATGAATGGAATGTTAGCTTTGTATATAATTAATTAAGCCCATGAGCCAACAAATAGACATTCATTTTTATCCCAAGCAAACCAATATTAAAAAAGCATATTTTTCTATACTTATACCCAGTTGGAATAATTTAGCCTATTTACAATTGTGTATAGAAAGCATTCAGCAGAATTCGATGTATCCCCATCAAATTATCGTATTTATAAACGATGGAAAAGATGGTACTTTAGATTGGTTGCAGACACAACAGGACATAGATTTTTTACATAGCAAGCAGAATATTGGAGTTTGTTTTGCACTCAATGCCTGCAGAAAACTGGTGGCAACAGATTATATACTTTACATGAATGATGATATGTATGTATGCCCTAAATGGGATGAGTATTTGTGGGAAGAAATACAAGCCATTGGTCATCGCAATTTTTTTATTTCAGCTACTGCCATTGAACCTGTTGCATCCAGTAAATGCGCTATTGAACATAATTTTGGTACCGACCTTACAACTTTTAATAAAGCCGCTTTACATGAACAATTTGCAAGCCTTCCTATGAACAACTGGCAGGGAGCTACCTGGCCGCCTAATATTGTTCACAAAGATGTCTGGGATTTAGTGGGCGGTTATAGCATAGAATTTTCTCCCGGCATGTATTCCGATCCCGACTTTTCCATGAAACTGTGGCAGGCAGGAATCCGTTATTTTAAAGGCATTAGCAAAAGCAGGGTATATCATTTCGGTTCACGCTCAGTGAAAAGAGTTGAAAAAAACCCGGGCTATTATACTTTCATCAAAAAATGGGGAATGACTTCCAGTACTTTGTCTAAATTTTATTTAAGAAGAGGTGCCCCTTTCAACGGAACATTAACAGAACCAAACATTCCTACCATCATTCAAATAAAAAACTATTTTAAACGAGTATTTACCAGCCTCAAAAAAAATTGAGTTTTATTTATTCAATTGAAAGTACTCATAAAAATAATCTGCAGATTTTAAATTCAGATAGGCCGTTCTATTGGCATTAAAATCATCATAAGTTAATCGATCTATTTCTTCCATAGAAAAATGAAATGGTGAAGTTTTATCATGTTTTTTAGATTTAGTAACAACACCAAGTCCATGATCACAGTCTAATACAAACACATCCAAATCTGTTCTACAACTTTGAATATACAAAATTGTTTTCCACACATCGCCATTCCATGTACCGGAAAAGTTTCTATTTTCCCATTCTTTAAAGGTGCAGGCAGCTTCAAATGTTAGGGGGTTACAATCATGCATAATGATAACGCCATTGTCATTCATCCTCTCCAGGATATGTTCTACATCACGCGTTGCAAAAGCAAATTCATGCATGCCATCTACCAGTGCTATATCAATTTTTTTATCGCGAAAAACATTGGGAGCATTGTTTTTAAAAAAATCATCGCTGGTTATTTTAAAATATTGGTTGAATAAGTTATAGGGGTTTAAAATAATTTTTCCAAAAATTCGAAATTTGGAAAACGTAAAATCAGGATCAATTGCTATTTTAAAAAAACTTTTTATTCTAAAAAATATGTGTCCATTAAAAACACCTATTTCTACATAATTTTTTAGATTTTTCTGTGTCATTAAAAGTTGAATAGCCAATAATCGATTCATGTTGGATTTGTTAAGCAATGAAAGTAACCGTTTTAAGTGAATGATGCTATTAAATTGCTTATAAAATCTTCTCCACCCACTGATATAAATTAAATCCCGGTTGTTGTATGCTTTTGGTTAATTGCTCTTTTAATTGGCTGCGCCGTATGCCTTTCATACATTTTTGTTGCAATAAGCGATAAGCTTTATCGGCAATTAACCATAATTTTCTTTCTGTTGTTTGTAAAACAGCCGCATGTGCATTAATGGCATTCATTAATTCAGCAATGCCAGTGCCGTTGGTGGCTATGGTACTAATTACTGCTGTTTTCCAACCACTTTTAGCCGTTGTGGGCATTAGCATGTGTTGTAAATTTTTTATAAATACATCCGCTCCAGGCCTGTCAGCCTTATTCACCACAAAAATATCAGCAATTTCCATCAACCCGGCTTTCATGGTTTGTATTTCATCACCTGCTTCGGGTACCAATACCACTACCGTTGTATCGGCTAACCCCGCAATTTCAACTTCGCTTTGGCCTACGCCAACGGTTTCAATAATAATATCATCAAACCCTGCTTCTTTTAGCACATCTGTCATTTCTAACATTTTAGGATGCAATCCACCTAAGCTACCCCTGCTGGCCAATGAACGAATAAATACCTTTGGATGTGCATACCATTGGTTCATACGTATCCGGTCGCCCAACAATGCCCCTAAATGGAATGGAGAAGAGGGATCTACACACAATACCGCTACTTTTCTATCTACAGCTAACAAAGTACCTATGAGTGCATCGGTTAAAGTACTTTTACCTGCACCCGGAGGGCCCGTAATACCAATAACACGGGCAGGATGCTGTAATTGCAACGATTGCATAAAATTTTCGTAACCGGCAGTTTCGTTTTCTAATAAACTTAATACCCTTGCCAGTACTTTTATATTACCGCTTTGAATATCTTTCCGTAAATTTTCCCACATATAACCCTGTTGTTGTGCGTAAAATTACTGCATACCTGTAATGATATGTTTAAAAAACCAATAAATCGTTATTTTTCATGGCAACCGTTTGCTATTCGCCAACTGCTCACTGCATTATTTGTACTGTTGTTGGTAGGGCTACTCTTTAGCAGGGCATTACTTTCTATCTGTATGGCAGTCTGGTGCATAGTCATCATTTTTTTTCAGTTCAAACTTTTATTTCCGCAGGTTAAACACGCTTTGTTGCATTGGTCGGTTATGCCATTGGTGTTATTTGTATTAGGTGCCTGGCAAAGGCCTTTTGAAAAAGATACGTATGATTTTTTGTTAACCTTATGTACTTATCCCATTACCTTTTTTGCGGTGCGTTTGCTCTATCATTTTGCAGATAGCCGAAAAATAATACGGATATGGATTGTAGTAGCATTGTTAAGCAGTGTTTACCCATTGATTTGGTTTGCCGGCCATTTTCAGGAAGCGATTGTTAAGTATGGTAGCGGACAATCTATGCCCGTTTGGATGGACCAGGACCATATTCGTTACAATATTTTTCTAAGCAGCGCTTTTGCATTGTTGCTATTTCACAATCCTTTTTCAAAAAAATTTCACCTGCTGTTTTTAGTAACCGGTTTTGCAGGTATTGTTTTTTTATCGGTTCGTACAGCCTGGGTAATACTGGCAATCATGCTACTGTTTATTCCATTTTTAAAAACAATTCCTTTTCGCAAATGGTTAACCGTTGGCATCATTGCAATTGCCTGTTGCAGTTATTTTTTTTTTCCAACCGTACAAAAAAAAATTGCTTATACGTTGTACGACTGGCAGCAATTTAAACCTACCGTTTTCAACAGCAATTATTCAGATGGTGCCCGGCTTAATTTAAACTACATTGCAATTGAAGCCATTCAACAGAAACATGATAACATTGGCTGGGCCGGCGTTGCACCCACCATGCAGCAATTTGGCGAAAAATATTTTCCACATCAACCCCTTCAATTTGGATGGCCTTTTAACCAATGGTTATTTTGGATATTGGGTAGCGGATGGTTGGGTGTACTACTTTGGACAGTTTGGCTGTTATATCCCCTTGTATGGGGTTTACAACAACAACAATTAGGGGTAGTGGCATGGAGCTTTGCCATTGCTGCTTCCTGTTTGGTAGAAAGCAATTTGAATTTTCAGTTTGGTGTTTTTTTACATGCCTGGCCATTGGCTTTAATGGCCTTTTCGCATCAGCGTAATAATCGGTAATTTCTGAAATCGAAAGGACGAATACCGGTTAATTTTTCGAAATGATACAGCAATTTATCTTTGAACGTAAAATGTTTTCTAGTAACATCTAAATTAATTTGCCAGTTTTTAACCGCAATGCGATACTGCATAACAGCAGGATGTGTACCG
>JAKAKY010000015.1 GCA_021824365.1 Bacteroidota bacterium
CAGTCGGCTTTTATTTGCCTGTTATACCAACCACTACAACCGTTTCGTAACATGGCTGCATAAAACGTTATTCTGTTTTTCAATTTATGAGTATACTTGCATTAATTTTAAACGGATATTTTAATGGCTGACTTTACCAGCATTTAAAAAGCAAGGATTTTTATTTTACGAATCAATCAATTTTTACGATGAAACATGCTTATGTTTTTCCCGGACAAGGGGCACAATTTAGCGGAATGGGTAAATCTTTATACGAGCAACATGCGGTTGCAAAAGAAATGTTTGAGAACGCCAATAGCATATTGGGGTTTCGTATTAGTGATATTATGTTTTCAGGAACCGATGAGGCTTTGAAACAAACCAATGTTACGCAACCTGCCGTTTTTTTACACGCAGTAATTGCCTATGTTACCTTACCAACATCCAAACCCGATATGGTTGCGGGCCACTCATTAGGTGAGTTTTCTGCATTGGTGGCCAATGGTGTATTGCAGTTTGAAGATGCACTACGTTTAGTGAGCATTCGTGCCAATGCCATGCAAAGAGCCTGTGAGCTGCAACCCTCTACCATGGCCGCCATATTGGCATTGCCTGATGAAAAGGTAGAAGCAATTTGTGCCGAAGTACAACAGGAAACAGGTGAAGTGGTAGTAGCGGCCAATTATAATTGTCCCGGCCAATTAGTGATAAGCGGTTCTATAAAAGGTGTAGAAATAGCCTGTGAAAAAATGAAAGCAGCAGGAGCCAAACGTGCATTGATATTGCCGGTGGGCGGCGCCTTCCATTCACCATTAATGGCGCCTGCCAAACAAGAGTTGGCTGAAGCCATCCAAAAAACCCGTTTCGGTGATCCCATTTGTCCGGTTTACCAAAATGTGGTAGCAAAAGCGGTGAATGATGCAAATACCATTCAACAAAATTTAATAGCGCAATTAACCGGTGCCGTTAAATGGACACAAAGTGTAGAAGCCATGGTAGCCGATGGTGCTATTCATTTTACAGAAGTTGGCCCGGGCAAGGTATTGCAAGGCCTGGTTCAAAAAATTTCTAAGAATGTTACCACAGATGGTGTGAGTTAACCTGTAAAATATTTCTACAAAAATGGGTAGCCGTTATATTCAGCTACCCATTTATTATTTAAAACTGCAGCGAGCAGTTCATCCATTCATCTTCAATTTTTGCATTGTATTTTTTATAAAATTGAATGGCGGGTTCATTCCAGTTCAATACCTGCCATACCATTCCATTTAGTTTTTTTTCTTTTGCTTCCTGAATTAATCTGTCAAAAAGTAAACTGCCAATTTTTTTACCTCTCATTTGTTCTGTTACTAAAATATCTTCCAAATACATGCGTTGCCCCTTCCATGTGCTGTAACGAATATAGTATAAGGCAAATGCCTGCACTACGCCATCTACATCAGCAACAAATGCCCACCAAACAGGCTTTTCGCCAAATCCGCTTTCCTCAAAATGTTGCAAAGTAACCGTTACCTCCTCCGGGGCTTTTTCAAATACAGCCAGCTCATGTATTAACGCCAATAATCTTGCGCAATCTTTTTTTTCTGCTTTTCTAATATTGATATTCATAAGGTTTAAGATAATGCCTGTTCAAAATCATTTAAAATATCTGTAATGTTTTCTATGCCAACACTCAGCCGTATTAAACCATCGGTAATGCCGAATTTTAAACGTTCTTCTTTACTAACACCTCTATGGCTCATACTGGCGGGATGCGATAATAAGGTATCTAATGTGCCCAGCGAAATTGCCCGAACACACATCTGTAATTTATCAATAAATTGTTTGCCTGCTTCCAATCCCCCATTCACCTCAAAACTCATGAGTGCACCGGGATGTTTCATTTGTTTGGTAGCAATAGCATAATCGGGGTGTGTTGACAAGCCGGCATAATTTACTTTTTCAATGGCAGGATGTTGGTCTAAAAACTCAGCAACGGCTTTGGCATTGCTGCAATGTCGGTCCATTCGTAATTCTAATGTTTTTAATCCGTTCATCAGTAAAAATGCATCGAACGGGTTGCTGTTACCACCCAATAAAACCTGCCATTTCCAGGCATTTGTTTGCATAAATTCAATATCCTTACTTATCAGTACACCGCCAATAGCTGTACCATGCCCATTTAAAAACTTGGTAGTAGAATGAAAAACAAAATCAACCCCAAATTTAAATGGTTGTTGTAAATAGGGTGTAGCAAAAGTATTATCCACTGAAACTAGTTTATGGTATTGTTTTGCTATTTGCGTAACAGCAGCAATATCAATACATTGAATGGTTGGATTAGCCGGTGTTTCTATATGTACGAGTTTGATAGCCGGATTTTTTTTGATGATATCTTCTACCTGAGTGGTATCTCTTAAGTCTGCAATAATGGTTTCAATACCTGCATTCTGCAAAACTTTTAATAACAGTTCATAAGTACCACCATACAATGAATAGTGTGATAAAACAGCATCACCTGCCTTCAGGGTACTCATAAATAAGGTGGTCATAGCTGCTTGTCCGCTGGCATGTAACAATGCTTTTAATTGTAGCGGGGTGCCGTTGCTGTTCATAATGCCAAAGGCTTCCAGGGCCGCTATGGTTTCTTCTGCAGCAGTAAAAGTGGGGTTGCCCCAACGGCCATAAATTCTGGATTTATCTTCTCCGGCAAATCTTTCCATACCTTCTTCGGCACTAGGGAAAGTAAATGTAGAAGTAGCATATATAGGGGTAATATGGGCGTACTCTGCATTTTCGGCACGTGTACTGTGTAATGCAACGGAACTAATACCGGTTAAAGGAAAAACATGCTTCATGATGAATTGTTTTTGTAGTATGATATCTTACAAAAATAAACCTGAAATGGAAGCAGGACTCCGATTTTTTTTCGGAATACGATTTATTTTAAAAGTGGTTTGAAATAACTCCTGTTTTTTGTTTATTTTTAAACACAATATTTTTTTGATTGAATAGAACGTAATGAACATGAAATCGCTTATTATATCATATGCATCCTATAATGAATGGGCAAATTTGCAATTAATACATGTTATTCAAAATACCGACACTGCTAAACATCATGTAACAGTTGAAAGCAGTTTCCCAAGTATATATGCTACACTCTTGCATATATTAGGTGCAGAAACCATTTGGTGGCAACGGTTGCAGGATGAACCACAAACGGCCTGGCAATTGAAAGATGCAGGTTTAAGTACCAGCGATGTAATGAATGGTATTGTTAGGCAGGATAAACTTTGGGTACAGTGGGTAAATGGATTGAATGATGAACAATTAGAAAAATTGGTGGTATATAAAAATTCAAAGAAAGAATATTTTGAACAGCCTTTATGGCAAATATTGTTACATATTTTTAATCACAGTACTTATCACAGAGGCCAGTTGGTAACCATGTTACGCCAATTGGGCATTACAGCATTACCTGCTACCGATTATGTACATTGGGTCAGATTATAAAAAAGGTAATGGCATAGTCTATCACTACCTTTATGAAATCTTCGCAGAATTATTATTTTAATAAGCCCATTTCAACCAAATAGCACCCCAGGTAAAACCACCTCCAAATGCAGATAAAATTATATTATCACCTTTGTGTAAGCAACTTTCCCATTCCCATAAACAAAGTGGAATGGTGGCGGCAGTAGTGTTGCCGTAGCGTTGAATGTTAATCATTACCTTTTCCTTATCCAATCCCATTCTGTTGGCAGTAGCATCAATAATTCTCAAATTAGCCTGATGCGGTACTAACCAGGCAACATCAGCAGCAGAAAGGTTATTTCTTTCCATTATTTCAGCGCTTACATCGGCCATGCCTTTTACGGCAAATTTAAAAACTGCCTGTCCTTCCTGATAAGCAAAATGCTCTTTTGCTAATACGGTTTCAACTGAAGCAGGTTTTAGAGAACCTCCGGCCTTCATGTGCAGGTATTTTGACCCAGAGCCATCGCTGCGCAATATACTATCCCGAATACCTAATTCTTCAGTAGTTGGTTCTAATAATACTGCACCGGCACCATCACCAAAAATAATACAGGTAGCACGGTCAGTATAATCTATAATGGCACTCATTTTATCCACCCCTACTACAATTACCTTTTTATAGCGGCCACTTTCAATAAAGCTGGTACCGGTAGTTAATGCAAACAAAAACCCACTGCAGGCGGCACTTAAATCAAACCCCCAGGCATTGGCAGCGCCTAATTTATCAGCTATAATATTTGCGGTAGCGGGGAAGACCATATCGGGTGTAACGGTGGCACAGATAATGCAATCAATATCGGTAGCTTGTAAATTTCTTTTCTTTAATATTTCCTGTATGGCGGGAACAGCCATATCGCTACTACCTTTACCCGGCTCTTTTAAAATTCTGCGTTCTTCAATTCCGGTGCGGGTTCTAATCCATTCATCATTGGTATCTACCATTTTCTCTAAATCAAAATTGGTAAGTTTTGTTTCAGGTACATAACCTCCAACTGCTGTAATAGCGGCTAAAATTTTGCTCATATATCTATATATACTTTTCTCTGAAAGAGACCGCAAATATCTGCTTTTATTTTAAAATGCCATCATATTAGCCTATTTGCACATTGCATTTTGAATGAAAACCCTATTTTTGAGCCTGCAACTATGATAGCATATATAAAAGGAAGTTTTGTGGTAAAATCGCCGGCGCATGCCATTATAGAGGCAAATGGCATTGGCTATGAAATGCAAATTAGCCTGAATACCTATTCTGCTATCAAGAATGTACAAACCGGATTGTTATACACCTATTTACACATTACAGAAAATGGTCAAACTTTTTTTGGTTTTGCGGAGCAGGCCGAAAAAGAGATGTTTTTATTGCTGATTGGCGTTTCGGGCATCGGTGCTGCTACAGCCAGAATGATGTTATCGGGGTTAAAGCCTTTTGAAATTAGTCAGGCTATTGCACAAGGCAATACTGCCTTATTGGCAACTGTTAAAGGTATTGGAAAAAAAACCGCTGAAAGGCTAGTGCTGGAATTGCGGGATAAAATGGGTAAAAAAGGATTGGATGAGGGTAGTTTGGCCTTACGCAATAAAGTTGTATCAGTAGATGATGATGCAGTACAGGCACTCATTGCATTAGGAATTGCCCGCCCTGCGGCAGAAAATGCAGTTAAAAAAATTATGTTAACAAAACCTGAATTACCTTTAGAAGAAATTATTAAACAATCTTTAAAAAACTTATAACAATAGCCTAGAAATTTACCTAAACAAGCCTGCTTTTTTTGAAGAAAGGAACCCTAATGCTTACTGCTTTTTTACTAACTGCTTCGGTGTTGTTGATGCCGGTAGTATGTTTGTTTGCCCAAACTGCTGATTCATTGAAAAAAGCGGGCGACTTATTGCGTTTTCCCATTCATGACAGAAGAGGTGATTTTTTATCCTGGCAAAATAAAAATCCATTCGATTTAAATGATACCTCTTTTATTAAACAAAAAGTAGAGTATGACCCCAAAACCAATCTGTATTATATATTAGAAAAAGTGGGTAATTCTTATTTCCGAAAACCCACTGCATTAACATTTGAAGAATATTATAAATTGCGTACCCGGCAACAACAAGATGATTATTTTAAGCAACGTGCCGATGCATTAACCCTGCTCAATAAAAAAGTGCAACGGCCGCCTGTTCGGGTTTACAATACCTTATTTGACCGGATTTTTGGCGTGGGCCCCGATGGCTTAAAGGTGGATATTAAACCACAAGGAAGTGTAGATATACAGATGGGCTACAATGGGCAAAATACTTTAAACCCAACTTTACCTGAAGCTGCCAGAAGAACGGGTGGATTTGATTTTAATCTTAATACCAATTTGAACGTAAATGCCAATATTGGTAATAAATTAAAGCTTCCCATTAATTATAATACGTTGGCCAACTTTAATTACCTTAACCAGTTAAAGTTGAATTACAAAGGCATGGATGATGAAATTATCAGAAGCATTGAAGCAGGAAATATTGCCTTTCAAACCAAAGGTGCACTGATGTCGAGTGCCCAAAATTTATTTGGTATCAAAACACAATTGCAATTTGGGAAATTGAGTGTTACGGCTGTATTAGCCAACCAGCAATCCCAACGCCAAACACAGGCATTGCAGGGCGGCGCTGCCATCACCAATTTTCAAAAAAAACTGGATGATTATGATGAAAACCGCGACTTCTTATTAGCCCAATATTTCCGGAATAATTACAATACGGCCATGAGTAATTTGCCGATTGTAAACAGCCAGGTACAAATACAACGGATAGAGGTTTGGGTAACCAACCGAAATGGTTCTACCACCGATACACGAGCTATTGTAGGTTTAATGGATTTGGGTGAGCCGCAACCTTATAATCCCAATTTCCAGTCCCTGACGGGCAACCCTTTACCACAAAATGGCGCTAATACGTTATATGGCGCTATTACACAAAACAGAGACCCCTCCACTGTTGGTGCTTTTCTGCAAAGTAAGGGTTTAACCCAGGTAAACGATTATGAAAAAACATTTGCACGGAAATTAGCACCTACCGAATATTATTTCAATCCGCAAATAGGTTTTATCTCTTTAAATGCACAACTGCAACCTAATGATGTGCTGGCTGTAGCTTACCAGTATACCTATAATGGGAGAGTTTATCAGGTGGGTGAATTTTCGCAGGATGTGGCAGTTGATTCTACCCAGGGTGTACAAAAAGTATTGTACTTAAAATTATTGAAAGCCACATCGGCTCGCACCAATTTACCTATTTGGAGATTGATGATGAAAAACGTCTACTCATTAGATTTGGCGGGTGTTTCGAAAGATGGTTTTCAATTAAATGTTTTATACAACCAGCCCAGTGGCGGCCTGAAGCGCTATTTACCTGAATCTGCGCCTGCTGTTGAAGGAAAGCCCCTGTTAACCATTTTAAATTTAGATCGTTTAAATAATCAGAACGATCCACAACCCGATGGTATTTTCGATTATCTGGAAGGGTTTACCATTTTATCGCAACAGGGTAAAATTATCTTTCCGGTATTGGAACCATTTGGTAAAGATTTGGTAAATCTGGCATTTGCAGGACAACCTGCACCGCTGATTCAAAAATATGCATATTTTCAATTATATGATTCCATTAAAGCCATCGCACAAACTTATGCTAACGTAGACCGCTTTGTGATGCAGGGGCAGGCCAAGGGTACCAGTGGGAGTGATATTTATTTGGGTGCATATAATATTCCACCCGGTTCTGTAAAATTAACGGCGGGCGGGCAAACCCTTACGGAAGGGGTAGATTATACCATTGATTACAATTTAGGGTCGGTTAAAATTTTGAATCAGGCCATTATTAATTCAGGTATTCCGGTAAATGTTTCTTATGAAAACAATGCATCGTTTGGCATTCAGCAACGTGGTTTCATGGGGTTACGATTAGATTATGCTGCCAGCAAAAAATTAGCCCTCGGCGCTACAGTAGAGCGTTTGAATGAAAGGCCATTCTTCACTAAAATGAATTATGGCGAAGACCCAATTCGTAATACCATGTATGGAGTTGATTTTAGTTATCACTCTAACTGGCCCGGTTTGACGAGGGTTCTGAATAAATTGCCCTTTTATTCCACCAAAACCATGAGTACCATTGCCGCTTATGGTGAGGGTGCTTATTTCAAGCCCGGCCATCCCCCCCAAATTGGTTCAGGCAATAATGGTTTAATTTATTTAGACGATTTTGAGGGAACTACTTCTAATATTGATTTAAGGTTCCCATCAACGGCATGGGCTTTGGCATCTACACCTGCAGGCAATCCTAATTTTCCGGAAGCATTATTAATGGATAGCGTAGATTATAACAAAAACCGCGCAAAAATTGCCTGGTACAATATTGAACCCAACTTGCAGGATAAGAATAGTCTGAATAACCCGTTACGTGGAAATTTGTCTGCACTCAGCGATCCAAGGGTAAGGTTGGTATATACCAATGAGTTGTTTCCACAACTAACCACCAACATTGTGAATACACAAACCTCTACTTTTGATGTAGCTTACTATCCAACTGATATTGGCCCTTATAATTATAACAACGACCCCTCTCAGGTTACTGCAAATGGTAAATTAACCAATCCTCAAAAAAGATGGGGCGGATTGATGCGAGCCATCGATCAAACCGATTTTGAAACCAATAATATTGAGTATGTGCAATTTTGGATTCAGGATCCTTTCATTAAACTTCCGAATAGTAACGGTGGACAATTAATGATAGATTTTGGTAATGTAAGTGAAGATATTTTAAAAGATGGAAAACGTTTTTATGAAAATGGTTTAAATACACCCACATCTCCTGCTGCCATTGACAGTAGTACTACATGGGGTAGAGTACCTGTAAATCCTATTCAGGTAACCAATGCATTCAGCAATAATCCCGGCGACAGGGTGTATCAGGACGTTGGTTTTGATGGTTTAGATAACGATGGTGAGCGAAGAAAACGTACCAATTACCTTTCTAAAATGGCTGCCAATTTTGGTACCAATTCGCCCATTTATCAACGTGCCATACAGGATCCCTCTAACGATGATTACAAATGGTACCGCGATCCGGGTTTTGATGCAAGCGGTGCAGGAATATTAGAGCGTTATAAAAATTTTAATAACCCACAAGGCAATTCGCCTATTGCTACCGGAACATCACCTTTTTCACCGGCTGCAACTTTGTATCCTGATAATGAAGATTTAAACCATGATAATACGTTGAATGAAAATGAAGAATATTTTGAATATCAGGTAAATCTTGCACCAGGAATGAATGTGGGTGTAACAAAATATATTTCTGATAAACGCGTTGTTCCCGTAACTTATGCGGATGGTACCACTGGAACTGAAAATTGGTATTTGTTCCGGGTGCCTTTGAGTGATTATGCCAGTAAAACCGGCCAGATACCCGATTTTAAATCTATCCAGTTTATGCGGATGTATTTAACCGGTTTTCAGGATTCAGTGGTATTGCGATTTGCTAAATTAGAATTGGTACGTAACCAATGGCGACAGTTTACTTTTAATTTAGATACCACCGGTTCTTATACGCCTATTGATACCAGTGCCATTACGTTTAATACCCTTGCCGTAAACTTAGAAGAAAACAGCAGCCGTACGCCGGTTAACTATGTAATACCCCCAGGCATACAGCGGGTACAACAACTGAGCAATAATGGTATTAATATTTTACAAAATGAGCAATCATTGAGTTTGCAAGTGGGGCATCTTACGCCGGGTAATTCAAGAGCAGTATTTAAAACATTACCTAATTACGATATGCGTTTGTATGGCAGAATGCTCATGTTTGCGCATGTGGAAGCGGCACCCAACTCTGCATTACAAGATAATCAGCTTAATCTTGTGGTACGTATAGGGCAGGACTATTTGAATAATTATTATGAAGTAAAAATACCGTTAAAAGTTACGCCACCGGGAAATTACTCACCGGTTTCCGATACCATTGTATGGCCAACACAAAATAATCTTGATTTCGATATTCGAACTTTAATCAATTTAAAATTACAACGTAATAACAGTGGTGGCTCCGTTAATACCATATACCGCCAAATTATTGGCGATAAGACCTTTTCAGTGTTGGGTAATCCGAATATTGGTGCCGTTAATGCATTTTTAATTGGGGTAGAAAGTGCCAGCACCAATACTACACCGTTGAATGCTGAAGTTTGGGTAGATGAATTGCGATTATCGAATATCAACGAAAAAGGAGCTTATGCCGCCATGGGTAGAGTAGATATTGGTTTGGCCGATTTGGGCAAAATGTCTATTTCCGGAAGTATGCATACGGCAGGTTGGGGTTCATTAGAATCACATATTGGGCAGCGTGCATTAGATAATTTTACACAGTTCGATGCCTCAATAGCAATAGATGCCGGTAAATTATTGCCTAAATCGGCCCGTTTATCGGTACCGGTATTTGCCAGTTTTGATAAAACAGTCAGTTCTCCAAAATACGATCCTTTCGATTTAGATATTACGTTATCGCAAAAATTAAGCGTGGCACAAACGAAAGCTAAGCGCGATTCTATTAAAAATGCAGCCATCGATCAAACTACTATCAAAACCATCAACTTTACCAATGTACGGGTTATGCCAAAAGGGAAAGTGCATTTGTGGAGCCTCAGTAATTTTGATGTGAGCTACTCGTTTACGCAAACAGTACAAAACAACCCCACAACTTTGCTCAATAACTTAGTAAAATGGCGTGCAGGATTAGGATACACCTACAATGCACCTCCCAAATACAGGGAACCATTTAAAAAAATCATTAAAGGAAACAGCCAATGGACTTCCTTTATTCGCGACTTTAATATCAATCTAAGGCCTTCTCTTCTTAGTTTCAGGGCCGATATCAACCGGCAATTCGGGCAATTTATTCCACGAATCATTAACACCAATCTGCAACAAACCAAAGTTTTATTGGTAGATACAACATATAATAAATATTTTACATTTAATAAATATTATAATTTTAGATGGGATGTTGCCCGATCCGTAAACCTCGATTTTTCTGCTACCAGTTTTGGAAGGGTAGATGAACCCTATGGTATGATTAATACCAGAGCAAAAAAAGATTCTGTATGGCAAAATTTTATTAATGGCGGTAGAACTACTTTGTATCAACAACGGGCAAGTGCTACTTATACACTACCCCTGGCTAAATTTCCGTTTACCAATTGGATAGCTGCCCGATACAGTTATGCCACTACTTACAACTGGATAGCGGCGAGTTTATTGGCGGTTTCATTAGGCAATACTTTAGAAAATAGTCAGCAAAATAATTTGAATACACAGTTCGATTTTACCAGGTTATATGCCAAATCTAAATGGTTGCGTAATTTAGATTACAGGCCACCGCCGCCACCCAGGCAATTTTTTAATAACCAAACAGGAAAGCCTGTTGCAAGCCCTAACGGCGCCAATGCCAACCCGTTAGGTATTACTTTGCCAACCCGTGAAGAGGCTATCACTGATACAGCAGGAAACCGTTTGCATGGCAAAAAGAAAAGAGTAGCTTTAAGAAAATGGCGCCAACAAAGACGCGATTACCGAACTGCGTTACGTTTGCAACAGGCCAATCAGCCGGCTCAAATAAATGGTGCTGTTAGAGCCGCAGGCCATTTAGTAACCATGGTAAAGAATGTATCAGTAAATTATGGCGAAAATTATAATAGTCGGGTACCCGGTTGGTTAGGTACTACTACTGCATTTGGGCAGGATATGAAAACCATGCAACCCGGATTAGATTATGTGTTTGGACGGCAACCGGATAGTGGCTGGTTAAACCGAAAAGCAGCACAAGGTTTAATTACAAAAGACAGCACCTTTAATTATTTGTATCAACAGAATTTTGAACAAAAATTAGGGTTAACGGCTCAATTGGAACCTGTTAGAGAGTTTAGGGTAGATGTTAGTTTAAATAAAAGCTTCTCAAAAAATTACAGTGAATTATTTAAAGATACAACGGGGCAGGGATTGCTGCAACACCACTTAAATCCATATGCTGCCGGTGGGTTTAGTGTTTCCTATATTGCATTCGGTACTTTGTTCCGAAAAACCAATCCCAATGAATTATCTTCCACTTTCCTTCAATTTGAAAATAACCGGCAGGTTATTTCAAAAAGGGTAGCTAACCTGAATCCTTATTGGAAACAGAATCCCACTTTTACTTCAGATGGCTTTGCGTCAGGTTACGGGCGTTATTCACAAGAGGTTTTGATACCGGCATTTTTATCTGCTTATACCAAAAAAGATCCTGCCACCTTTCCCTTAATGAAAGGAGCAGGTTCAGGTATTCAATCTAACCCATTTAGTGGAATACTTCCAAAACCCAATTGGCGATTAAGTTATACCGGATTAAGCAAAATACCCGCATTGGCTAAAATTTTTACAGCTATTAATATCACACATGCCTATTCTGCCACTTTAAGTATGAATAGTTTTTCCAGTGCATTATTGTATCAGGATCCATTTCGTTATGGTGCACCGGGTTTTATTGATACTTTGAGCGGTAACTACATACCTTATTATTTAGTACCCAATATTACTATGCAAGAACAGTTTGCTCCTTTATTGGGTATTGAGGTTACTACTACCAAACAACTGAGTTTGAAATTAGAGTATGCCAAAAGCAGGCAACTGAGTTTAAGTTTAATTGATTATCAGCTGAGTGAAACCAACAGCACACAGTGGACAACGGGCTTCAATTGGCGTAAGCGTGGACTACGGTTACCATTTAAGTTGCCCGGAATGAAAAATTCAAAATTGCAAAACGATTTAACTATCAAACTCGATTTGTCGTTTAGAAATGATGCCACTAGTAATAGCAGGATTGACCAGTCAACTGCCTATGGTACCGGTGGTCAACAGGTGGTCATTATTCAACCGGCTATAGATTATGTATATAACAACCGAATTAACCTTCGATTGTTTTTTGACCAGCGAAGGGTAACCCCTTATATTTCTACAGCTGCACCCACCATTGTTACCCGTGCCGGTATTTTGGTAAGGGTTTCGCTGGCACAATAATTTTTTTATTCAATTGATATGTTGTAGAAGTTGGTTTAAATTTCAATTAAAATAGGTTAATAAAGCCTGCATTTGAACCAACCAGTTGGCATAGCGGTAAAATCCATCTATTTTTATACATCAGATGATATGATGTATGTATACAGAACCGGTAAAGAGAAACTCACTGAGTGATGCGGTAGCAGAAAAATTGCAACAACACATTGCTTCAGGAAAATTTAAAGTAGGTGATCAATTACCCACTGAACCTGAATTGATGGAACACTTTTGTGTAGGCCGATCAACCATTCGGGAAGCCATACGCATACTTTCTTATTCGGGTATTTTAAA
The DNA here is from genome assembly GCA_021824365.1 of Bacteroidota bacterium. Classification (GTDB taxonomy): domain Bacteria; phylum Bacteroidota; class Bacteroidia; order Chitinophagales; family Chitinophagaceae; genus Hydrotalea. Next base: position 12,915 of record JAKAKY010000015.1, read on the forward strand.
AGTGCAACAGGGGGTAGGCACTTTTGTAGCATTACAAAATGGAACACCCGTTCCCTGGTATCATCATTTGCAATCGGCACGTGGAGAGGAGTTAAATGAAGTAAGGCAATTGTTGGAGCTGAAAATAGCTGAAAAGGCTGCAGTTCACAGAACAAGCCGACAAATTAACTGCATGCGGAAACATTTAAATGCACGCTACAAAGCGGCTATTGAAAATGATGTTACAAAATGTATTGATGCTGATGTTGCCTTTCATCTGGCCATTGCAGAAGCATGCAAAAATGAAATTTTGCGTGATTTATACAAAACAATTGCAGCACAACTCAAAAGTTTTTTTCAGGAAGTATTTATCAATACGGAATTGTTGCTACTAAAGCAGGGGCTGCATGAACAATTATTGCAGAGTATTATTGATCGCGATGCAAAAAGCGCATGGAAATGTGTTGCTGCTATTACCAATCAGGAAAATGAAAAATAGCATTACACTTTTTTTTCATTGACTTTATAAATATAATTTAAATTTATTATATGAATTTTTATTTTACCAAGTCTGCTTATGCGTGTTTGTTTTTAAGTTTAATAGTTACTGTGCAGTTTACCTATGCACAGCAGCAACCATTATTGTTAAGTGAAGCTATTCATGAAGGATTAAATAACTATCAAACTATCAAAGCCAAGCAACATTTATTAAATGCATCAATTTATTTACTGCAAAATGTGAAGAATGATTATTTGCCCAATATTTTGGCCAGTGTACAACAAAATTATGGAAGCATCAATGGTTTATATGGACCAAGTGCACCTTATGGCACTTTTGGAGTATCCTCATCCGGGCCGGTTTTTAACAGTCAGCAATGGAATGCAGCATTTGGTTCATTGTATTTAATTTCTACTAACTGGGAGGCATTTACGTTCGGTAGAAAACAATCTCGTATTGCAGCCGCACATGCACAGGTACAAACTGATTCTGCAGATTTAGCGCAGGAAAAATTTATATTAAGTGTAAAAGTGGCAAGTGCTTTTTTTAATTTATTAACCGCTCAGGGTTTGTTATTTGAGGCACAGGCAAATTTAAACAGAGCGGATACATTTAGAAATGCGGTAATGGTTCGAACTTTAAATGGCCTTAATCCGGGAGTGGATTCCTCCATTGCTAATTCAGAATATGCCAATGCACAACTATTAGTAATTGATGCCATCTCCAACAAACAACAGGCAGAAAATGTGCTGGCACAGTTGCTCGCACAAGCACCTACTGCTTATTTTTTAGATACTTCTTTTTTAAATCGTATTCCTGTCAATTTTGTTTCCTCGTTTAATATAAGTAATAATCCGCAGGTAAAATTTTTTGAAAAAAAAATTCATCAAAGCAAAACGCAGACAAGCGCCATTCAAAAAAGTATTTTACCCGGTATTAATTTGTTTGGAATTTTTCAAACACGCGGCTCAGGTTTTGGTACACAGTACAATGCAGCTTTACCCAACAATTATTCCAAAAGCTATTTTGATGGCATTACTCCTTTGCGTTCTAACTACATAGCCGGTGTATCGCTGGCATTCAACATTATGAGTATCCCTAAAATAAAACAACAGGTGAATGCGCAAAGAGAATTAACTGAAGCCTATAAGCAGGAGTATGATCAAACCTATACCCAATTGCAGAATACATTAATACTGGCCGATCAGCGTATACAAAATACTTTACAAAGTTACAATGAGGTGCCCGTTCAGTTAAAAGCAGCACGTGATGCATTTTTACAAAAAAGGGTGCTTTACGAAAATGGATTAGCTACTATTATTGATTTGCAACAGGCATTATACATTGTAAACCGAGCTGAAACATCAGCAAAATTGGCATGTATTAATGTGTGGCAGGCACTACTTTTAAAAGCTGCTGCTTCCGGCGATTGGGATTTGCTGATTCAACAAATAAAATAATTTATACTCATATTTTACATAAGTTATCACATGAATTTAATACGAACTGCGTTAAGAAAGCCCATTACAATTTTGGTGTTGGTAGCAGGTTTATTCTTTTTTGGTATAAGAGCAATCCGTACAATAAAAATTGATATTTTCCCGGATATTGATTTACCGGTTATTTATCTTTCTCACCCATATGGTGGTTTTACGCCCGATCAGATGGAAGCATATTTTGGTAAAAACTATGTAAATCTTTTATTGTATGTATCCGGTGTAAAAAGTATTGAAACTAAAAATATACAAAGCTTAACATTAATTAAGCTTACGTTTTATGAGGGTACCAATATGGCACAGGCTGCAGCTGAGGTAACTGCATTTAGCAACAGGGCACAAACTATTTTTCCTCCGGGTACCACACCCCCTTTTATCATAAGGTTTGATGCTTCTACCTTACCCGTTGGGCAATTGGTATTAAGCAGTAAAACACGCAGTAATAATGAACTGCAAGACCTCGCCAATGTTTATGTTCGTTCGGGCTTTACTTCTATTCCCGGATTAGTATCGCCTGCACCATTTGGCGGCAATGCACGTACCGTTGTAATTAAAGCAGACCCTGCATTAATGCGAGCTCATAATATTACTCCCGATCAATTAGTGGCAGCGTTAAGGGTAAATAATCAATCTATTCCATCAGGCAATGTACGCATAGGAGATAAGAATTATTTTACTCCCATTAATGCTACGATTAAAACGGTAAAAGATTTTGAAAATATTCCATTATACACCGGTTCAGCAGAAAATATTTATGTAAAAGATGTAGCAACTGTTGAAGATGGGGCTGATGTAACAGTTGGTTATGTGTTAGTGAATGGGAAGCGGTCTGTTTATTTACCCATTACAAAATCTGCCAGTGCTTCTACCTGGGAAGTGGTTCAAAATCTGAAAAAAGCATTACCACGTTTTCAATCTTTATTGCCGGAAGATGTGCATTTAACTTATGAATTTGACCAGTCAACCTATGTGATTAATTCCGTTAAAAATCTGTTGAGTGAGGGTATTATTGGTGCTATTTTAACGGGATTAATGGTGCTGTTATTTTTGGGTGATCCGCGTGGTGCACTTATTGTCATTTTAACCATACCTACCTGTATTATTTCAGGCGTATTATTTCTTTCGTTATTTCATCAAACCATTAATATCATGACATTAAGTGGCCTTTCTTTGGCCATTGGTATTTTGGTAGATGAATCAACCGTTACTATTGAGAATATACACCAGCATTTAAGTATGGGCAAGCCTAAAGCATTGGCAGTTTGGGATGCTTGTCAGGAAATTGCTTTTTCTAAATTACTCATTCTCTTTTGTATATTGGCTGTGTTTGCTCCGGCTTTTACCATGAATGGCATTCCCGGTTCTTTATTTTTACCATTGGCATTAGCCATTACTTTTGCCATGGTTACATCTTATGTAATGTCGCAAACATTAGTGCCGGTATTAGCCAATTGGCTGATGAAAAACGAATACCTGCATCAGCCTGCTAAACGGAGTGCCTGGTTTAAAAAGAAGAATATTTCTGATGCTGCTAAATTCAAAGCCGCAGCACTTACTCCGGAATCTGAACAAAATACATGGCAGCAAAAAGAAATTTTAGCAACCAGAATTGATTTCAACAATGATGGAACAATAACAGGATTTGATCGATTCAGGATAGGTTTTGTTCGTTTTTTAAACAGGTTGTTGCCTTATAAAAAATGGATTACAGTTGTATATGTTTTGGTATCGATAGGATTGGCCATTATATTATTTTCTTTGATAGGGAGAGATGTATTACCCAAAGCAGATATGGGCCAGTTTCAATTACGCATTCGCGATCAGGATGGTACTCGTATAGAAAAAACAGAGAAAGATGTTTTAACTACATTGAATGTTTTGTATGATATTGTTGGCAAAGAGAATGTTTCTATTTCTTCGGCAATGATTGGTATTCATGGTTCGCAATTTGCAACCAATCCCATCTACTTATTTATGGCAGGTTCACAGGAAGCCGTATTACAGGTTGCATTTAAAGAAGGATATAAAACGGATATGGATACTTTAAAAGATGCTATTCGTAAAAGAATGCAAACGGTATTGCCACTGGTGAAACTTTCTTTTGAACCCATTGAGTTAACAGATAAAATATTAAGTCAGGGTTCGCCTACACCCATTGAAGTAAAAATAATAGGTAAAAATAAAATACAAAATGAAGTATTTGCAAAACGGGTAATAGATAAGCTACAAAAAATTTCTTATTTAAGAGATGTGCAATTAGATGAAGCCATTCATTATCCGGCTATTAATATAGATGTAGATAGAGTTAGAGCAGCACAATTAGGAACAAATATTGCAGAAATATCTCGTTCATTTGTAGCTGCCACTTCTTCTTCTCGTTTTACGGAAAAAAACGTTTGGATTGATCCAAAAACAGCTTTGAGTTATTTGGTACAAGTAGAAATTCCGGAAGGTAAAATGTCATCTGTTTCCGACATCAATCAGATACCGTTGATGCCCGGAACCAATCGGCCTATGTTAGGTGATGTAGCAACCATTCATGAGGATTCAATTTATGGTCAGGATGATGATATTGGCGCTATTCCTGCATTATCTGTTACCGCCAATATTTATAAAAAAGATTTAGGTACAGCAACACATGATGTTGAAAATGCTATACATGCATTAGGTAAACCACCCCGAGGGTTGTTTGTAGAAACCCGTGGATTAAGCCAGGTACTAACAGAAACATTAAGTAGTTTACAGGGTGGTTTAATTACGGCTATTATTGTTATATTCCTGATGTTGGCTGCCAATTTCCAGTCATTTAAAGTTTCATTGGTTATTCTTTGTACAGTGCCTGCGGTTTTATTGGGTTCCCTTGCTATGTTATTGTTAACCCATTCTACCTTAAACTTACAGTCATATATGGGCATGATTATGTCGGTAGGTGTTTCTATATCCAATACCGTATTATTGGTTACCAATGCTGAAGCCATAAGGTTAAAAAACGGGAATGCGGTTTTGTCGGCTGTAGAAGCTGCAACCATTCGTTTGCGGCCTATTTTAATGACTACTGTTGCTATGGTAATGGGTATGTTGCCCATGGCAGTGGGTTTGGGCGAGGCTGGTGCACAGGCGGCACCTTTAGGCCGTGCCGTAATTGGAGGGTTAATTGCATCTACTATTGTGGTATTATTCATATTACCGTTGGTTTTTGCATGGGTTCAAAATAAAACAACAACACAATCAGTTTCATTAGACCCACATGATAAAATGAGTAAACATTATATTCCTGAACTAGATCAAAAATAAAAAATGAAAATGATAGGTAAAAATTGGATGTTTCTATTATTACTTCCGGGATTAGCTATTGTACAAGGCTGCGAAAACAAGCATACTATTGAAGATGCTGTTCATCACAAAGATAGCACTGCCACAGTGGCTGCAACGCCTGCCTTTATTGTTAAAAATGAAAACTTAGATGGTACATTAAAATTACCCGGAGAGTTGATTGCTTTTCAGGAAGTAAATATATATGCTAAAATTAACAGCTTTGTGAAAGAGGTGTTGGTGGATGTGGGTAGTCAGGTAAAAACCGGGCAATTATTAGCAACTACCGAAGCACCGGAAATCAATGCACAATTACTGGCTGCTGAATCAAAATTAAAATCGTTGGAGGCGTTATATATTGCCAGTGATGCAGCCTATAACCGATTATTAAAAACAAGTAAAACGCCGGGTACTATATCTCCCAATGATTTAGATATTGCTTTAGCCAAGCAAAAATCTGATTATGCGCAATGGCAGGCTGCAAAGGCATCATACAGGGAGATACTGGATACCAAAAAATACTTAACTATTCTGGCGCCATTTTCCGGTATGATTACTTTACGTAACGTCAATCCGGGTTCGTATGTTGGTCCTTCCGGTAAAGGATCTGATATGCCAATGTTTGTATTACAGCAAAGAGATAAACTGCGATTAGTAGTATTAATACCTGAACAATTTTCCAGATACCTAACACAGGGTAGTAAAATTAATTTTAAGGTTAAAGCTTATCCCGATGTTGTTTTTAATGCTACAATTAATAGAATGGCGGGTGCATTAGACACTAAACTTCGTTCGCAGCGTATTGAAATGGATGTATACAATGCAGATAAAAAATTATTACCCGGAATGATTGCTGAAGTGAGTATTCCTTTAAATACAAAAGAGGCCCATTTAGTTGTTCCCAAATCAGCCGTGTTATTTTCAACAACCGGTACTTTTGTTTTATGCCTGCATAACAACATCGTAAATTGGATACCTGTACAATTAGGAAATGAAAATAATGCGAAAGTTGAAATATTTGGAAATGTTTTACCCGGTGATACGCTGGTGCAAACCGCCAATGAAGAAATTAGGGAGGGCAGTAACCTGCATCAATTGATTTTTACCAAATAGCAAATTTAATTTTGAATTTCTTACTCTTAATTTTTGTGCGAATTATCATTACTATTTTTAATTAAACCTGTAAAATAAAAATTGAGAAAGACTTTTATTCACAGGTAAATTCTTTAAATAATACTATTCTTTAACGAATAAAGCAGAATTAGCCTGTGCTGTGCAGGTTACAATTAACTCATTTATACATACATGGGCAGGAAGTGTGGCACAGTAATAGGTAATATTGGCAATATCTTCTGCATATAAAGGTGTATAGCCTTCGTAAACTGATTTTGCCGTGGTTTCATTTCCTTTAAAACGTACAATAGAAAATTCGGTTTCAGCAGCACCGGGATGTATGGCGGTAACTTTTATCTTATGGGGTAATAAATCAATGCGCATGGCTTTGCTGAGCGCATCTGCTGCATGTTTGCTGGCGCAATAACCATTTCCATTTACATATACTTCTTTACCGGCTATTGAACCTATGTTAATGATATGCCCTTTTTGTTGTGTAATCATGTATGGTAAAGCAGCTTTAGTAACATACATCAATCCCTTTACGTTAGTGTTAAGCATGGTTTCCCAATCGTCGATACTCGCTTTGTCAAAGGGTTCTCTACCTAAAGCTAAACCTGCGTTGTTTACTAAAACATCCATTCGTTTCCATTCATCAGGAATATTTTCAATTGATGCAAATACTGCATTTCTGTCTTGCACATCAAATACTAACGGTAATGTTTTTATACCGTTTTTTTGTTCTAATTCACTACATAATTGCACTAATCTTTCTTTTCTTCTGCCTGTTAATATCAGGTTCCATTTGTTTTCGGCAAATAATTTTGCAATGGCTTTTCCAAATCCTGATGTGGCTCCGGTAATGAGTATAATCTTGTCCATGTTATTTTTGTTTGAAATATAAATTGATACAACTTTTTGCGCAATAGAAATCGATTGCAAAATTACCTGATTAATAAAATGGTTCCATTTTTTGATAGGGTGTTACCTAAATAATCTACGCCTTTTGCTAAAAACACATAAGCGCCACTGGGTTGTGCATTTCCATTCAGCGTGCCATCCCATCCTGCATTAGGCTGTGAAGTGGTGTATATGAGTTGCCCCCACCGGTTGTAAATACTGAAAAAATTTAATCGTTGAATACCTAATAAAACAGGTCGCATAATTTCATTTTTTCCATCACCATTGGGGGTAAAGGCTTTCGGTACCAATATGTCGGGCCCGGTATTATAAACTTTCACTAATAAGCTGTTTTCACCGAAACAACCTGAAGTGGGATCAGTGGCTCTTACCGAAAATCTTATTTCATTAACCGGGCTTGTAATGGTGGCAACAGGATGTGAAATAGCCGGATTATTCAGATAATTGGATGGGGTCCAGTTATAACCAAAATGGCTGCTATCTGTTAACAGTGCCTGTAATTGTAAAGGCTGATTAACAACAACGGATGTATCATTTCCTACATTAATTTTTATGGGTTGCACCACTTTAACCAATACGGTATCTGTTACGGGTTTAATGCAACCACTGTTATTTTGCCCGGTTAAAACATACTGAGTAGTTTGGTTGGGGCCTGCAATGGGTTGTAGTGTATTAGCATTGAGGAGGGTATTACCTGGCGACCAGCTAAAATTATCTGCATTGGTACTGCCACTTAACCGGGTTCTGTTACCAAAACAAATATTGGCATTGCCGGAAGCCTGAACTGTTGGGTACGGGAATACCTGTACGTTAACTGTATCATAAGCCGGGCATTTACCCAAATTAGCCTGAACAAAATAAGTGGTATTAGTAAGCGGTGCCACCTTTGGATTTTTAACCGGCGCAATGGGTACACCGTTAGTACTTGTCCATTTGTAACTCAGCGCATAGCTAATTGGATGAAATTGCAGGGTATCTGTTTTGCAAATGCTGGTATCGGGTCCGGCATTAATGGTAATAAATTGTAACACATTTACCTGAATGGAATCTTTATTGATACAGCCATTGTTGTTAACTGTTACTACATAAGTGGCTGTATCTTTTGGATGTACCTGAGGGTTGGCTGTTGTGGGGTTAATTATACTGTTAGGAGCCTGTATACTCGTCCATTGAAAGGTACTGCCCGGACTATTGGCTATCAATGGTAAAGTATCAATACTGCAAATGAGTGTATCATGAAAAGGTAAACTTAAAAAAGGCTTATCGGGAACGGTGATTGTTTTGGTAAGTGTGTCAGTACAGCCTTTCGAGCTGTATACGGTAAAAAAAACGGTTTTGTTTCCTGTAGAAGCATAGGTATATGATGGGTTTTGTTGGGATGAGGTATCAGATGACGTGTTTGGGTCTCCAAAATTCCATTGCCAACCATTAATAAAACCATATTGTGCTTTACTTAAATCTTTAAACTGATAGGGGTTTAAAATGCAACTGCCATTAATGGAAAAATCGGCTTTAAATCCCGGAAAAACAGATACCTGTGCGGTTGCAGAATCTTCACAACCACCGGTTGCTGTTACTTTTAATTTCATTACGTAGGTTCCTGTATCTGAATAAGTGTAAGAGGGAGTTGGGTTGCTTGAGGTATCTTTTGTTGGATTTTTTGTATCGCCAAATTTCCAGGCATACGATTCTATGTTTGGATTGGTGCTTTCATTGAAAAAGTTGAAGGTAAAATTATTGCAGTTAAGGTATTTTGGATTTAGCGTGGCCCCATTAACCGAACAATCACCTATGGTTAAAATAAAATCTTTTCGGTGATGGTCTAACATTATACCATTACGCCATTCTTCTACAATTACACATACCACATATTTTCCTGCAGGTGGGGCAATTCCTGAAATTAATCCGGTGTGTACGTCAATAGTTACTCCGCTACCTAATGGATTAAGCCCTGAGTATGGGGAGATATAATTGACAGAAACTGGTTGTAAAGTGGGTATCAGGCTGGGGTCGGGATCAGGGTTTTGAGTAGGGCTATAATTACCCGGTGTACCATCATATGCCGGTGCAAATTTGTAAGCCAATGAGTCACCGTCAGGATCTGAAGCGGAATAGTTAAAAGTAAAACCGGTGTTTTTACAAACAATGGTAGTATCACTAATGGTAAAAACAGGGCTGCTATTAGTACCAACCGGAAGTTGTTGCGTACCGGGAATTTCTGCCGTAAATGTAGCGCCTACACTTGTGCCTGCCACATTTTGAACCACTGCTCTTGAATAGCGTACCCAGGAAAGTGTGTAACCACCTGCATTAATCGGCAATTCTATGGTGCTACTATATGTGCCTACCTGATAGCAGGCTAACGGATTACCGGTTAAGCATGGATTAATGCCTTGTGTATTTTGTATGGTAGGCGGATTGCCCACAAATTGCTGGGCTAATTTAATAGAGGTAATATAAGCGGCCGTAGCTTTGTTGTAAATACCCACTGTTACATTTTCACCATTTAGTGGTGCTGAATTGGCCGGTGCATTGCATTCTCTAAACAAACGCATGGTAATTAAATATTTGGCCGTATTGGGAGTGGAGCCTGCACCCTGATATAAATAACTTAATTCACCTGCTGCAATATGCACTGCGTAGGCATGTTGTAACACAAGCATCAATAAAAAACTTATGAATAGAAATTTCCGCATGGCAACTTCAGCATCAGTACTTTGGTGAAAAGAATGAATTGTTATTTTTCAATTGAATCATTGGATTTTATTTTTTGCAAGATGTACCTGCACCCAATTATGCTGCCTATCTTATGAGTACCACTGTCCCTTTTTTATCAATTCTTTTACCGGTAAAATCTATCCCTTCTGCGGTGTAAACATAGGCGCCAGCAGGCTGCATGGTTCCATTATAAGTACCATCCCAACCTGTTCCAATTTGGTGTGTGGTAAAAATAAGTTGGCCCCATCTATTATAAATGTTAAAATAAAGCAAATCAGTAATGCCAACGGGTATGGGCTTCAGTATATCATTTTTATTATCATTATTGGGGGTAAAAGCACTTGGTATAAAAATATCTGGGCCGGTTCTAAAAACACGAATCCAAAGTTTGTCAGTGCCCGTACATCCTGAACTGGTGGTTGCAGTTACAGTGTATTGTATGGAATCTGTAATGCCGTTAAAAGTAGCAATAGGATTTGGAATGTTAGGATTACTTAAATAAGTGGCAGGGGGGCCCCATGCATATTGCACAATAATGCCGGTGCTATCGCCATCATAATTGCTGGTAGCCATTAATTGCAAAGGCTGGTTTACTACTACTGCAGTATCATTGCCCGCATTTACTTTTACGGGTATATGTACTGTTACCAAAATGGTATCGGCAACCGGTTTAATGCAACCTGTATCATACCGAACGGTCAGTGTATAGGGAGTGGTATTACCCGGGGCTACAATGGGTTGCAGTGTATTACCGTACAACATATTTTTATTTGGGCTCCATTCAAACGCAGAGGCATTAGTAGTAGCATTCAACTGAGTTCTTCCTCCAAAACAAATACCCACATCGGGGCCGGCATTGGCTTGTGGATATGGGTCGGCAATAATTCGGGTATAAGCCGTATCTCTGCATTTGCCTAAATTGGCGATGAGCCGGTAGTTGGTAGAAGCTGACGGTTGAAATAACGGGCTTTTTAATTTTGGGTTATCTATGCCTGTATTAGGAAACCATTCATAACCCAACGCTTCGCTAACCGGGTATAAATGAAATGTATCACTTAAACAAACGGTAGTATCGGGCACTACTTTTACGGAAATTGAATCTAATACACGAATGCGAATACTATCTTTACTTACACAACCATTGTTGTTTACTGTTACCTGATATATAGTGGTTGTTTTAGGATAAACAAATGGATTATTTGTAGTTGGATGAATGATGTTGTAATCAGGTGTCCAGTTATAAGTGCCACTACTGGCTGATTGCAACTGAAGCGTATCAATACTGCAAATTAACGTATCGCGAAATGGGAGTTGCAAAGGCGGATTACTATATATAATTACTGATTGTTTTGCGGTATCAATACACCCTTTATCACTTTGTGAAATAAATGTAACATTTACAGTGCCTGGCGCTGAATAGGTGTAAGAGGGATTCTGTTGTTTAGAGGTAGCCGCATTGGAATTGGGATCACCAAAATTCCACTGCCATTTACCAACGGTACCGTATTTAGCTATGCTCTTATCTGTGAATTGGAATGGTCTTAAATAGCAATCTCCCTGCACACTAAAGTCGGCTTTATATCCCGGATATACCATTACAATAGTACTATCTGTACCTACGCAGGAATTGGGTCCGGTTACAGTTAAATGTGCAACAAATCTGCCGGTATCTGGGTAGGTGTATTGAAGGGTAGGTGTATTGGCTGAAAAAGAGGGATTAGCCGGATCACCTACCCTCCAGTTATAGGAAAGGATAGAAGAGGAGGTAGATTGATTTTCGAAATAAACGGTAAAATCTTTGCAATTCACAATGCTGGATGGGAGGTCTGCTTCAATGATATCACAAGATTGCACTTTTAAAATAAAGTCCTTTCTGTGATAACCAATTTGTTTTCCATCTCTAAATTCAGCAATGCAAACATTTACTACATATTGACCGGCCGGTGGGGCAATACCGCTAATAATGCCGGTAACCGGATTAATACTTACCAGGCCACCCAGGGGCATACTACCACTAAAGCCACCTGAATAGGGTACGGGTGTTAAGCTTAAAATTGGAGGCGGTGCCTGGTTTTGCCCGGTATTAGGTGCCGAATAAGCATCACAAAAAGAATAACTCAATGAATCATTATCCGGGTCAACAGCACTAAAATCTAAATTGAATTTTTTTTCGGCACAAACCAGCGTAGTATCTTTTATTTTATACTCAGGGCTGCTGTTACGACCAACGGGCAGGGTATTGGTGCCGGGTAAAAAAGTTACATAATCACTTCCTACATTATTGGTGTTCAGGTTTGAAATATTATCAATACGGCAGCATCCCATTCGCGAAAGGGTATATCCATTTTCATTGATTGGTAAATCAATGGTGTTGGTAAACAATGCAATTTGGTAGCATACACTCACATTGCCTACTAAGCAGGGGAAATTAGCAGTATTCAATCGAATGGTTGAAATGCCACCTGTTAACGGCAGGCCTAAAGTTTTTACAAGTGCATTTCCATCATAGAAACCTACCACTACATTTTCAGATTGCAGCAATGGCCCGGTTGAAGCACAATCTCTAAATAACCGTAAAGTAACCTGGTAGCTATTAGTGCCGGGTGCTGCACCGGGACCTAAATATTTATAAAACAATTCACCTCCGGCTACATGCCTGGCTTGAGCCAGGTTTGCAACAAATAAGCCTATTGTAATTATCAATAAAATCTTTTTCAAATGTTCAACAGTTTTAGCAACCATACTTAATTGCCCGGGGTATGCGCAACAGGGTGATAAATAGCATTTAAAAAGTGTCTGATATGTTGGTTAACTATTTCAGTATCCTCCCACATACCCATATGTCCGCTTTCAGGCAGAATATGCACATAGGAACAATTGGGTAAATGCGATTGTTGTAACATATCTTCCATGGGTGCCGCTTTATCTTCTGTACCTATTATAAAAAGAACAGGGCATTGGGCATTTTTTAAAACATCGGTTCTATCCGGCCGCAAGCGCATGGCTTCATAATATTGCTGACAGGCAACCGTATTGCTTTTGAAAGCTTTTTCTATTAACAGATCTGTTTTTTCAGGATATGCTGCTTTATGCTTTGCCCCAAATAAATTAGGGATGGTAGTTTTAATAAAAGTATAAGCGCCATATTCTTCCATGATGCGAATCCCTTTAATCCGGTTTTCTTTCTTTTCTGCATTATCGGCAAATGCGGTTGAATGGATGAGTCCAAAACCGCTCAGCAAATCAGGATACAATGCTGCAAAAGCTAACGTAATATATCCGCCTAAACTATGCCCCAACATAACAAATGAAGTAATGGCTTCTGTTTCTATAATTTGTTTAATTGCCTTTGCATAATCTTCTATCAACACAACTTCATTTTCGGCAGATGGCTGTAATAGGGCAGATGGCCCTGTTCCCGGTATAAAGGGAGTGATTACCGTAAAAGCATTCTTTAAAAAATTAACCTGTTCATCCCAAATAGAGGCATCTTCCCCAAAGCCGTGCAGTAATAACACTACCGGCCCTGTTCCTGTTATATGATAGGCTAATTGGCCATTACGGTAACTACAAAATTTTTCCATAGTATCTTATTTTCTACTTTTGAATGCCTGCCATAAGAACAATTGATATAAAATTACCAATAACGCCATAAATGCTGCCATTTTGTATAACCAATCGCCCCATTTTACATAGAAGGTATGACCACTTGTAACCGGAATATTGTATCGGATTAATGCCGGTTGATTGTATTTGGTTTGGGTTAAAATTCTGCCTGCCGGGTCAATTACGGCACTAATGCCTGTATTGGCACTTCTGGCTACAAACTTTCTGGTTTCAATAGCCCTTAAACGGGCATAATCTAAATGTTGCAAATGGCCGGGTGTATTGCCCCACCATCCATCATTGGTGATAATGGTTAATAAATTGGAACCTTTTTTTACATATTCTGCTACATAAGCCCCATATATACTCTCATAACAAATAATAGGTGCCATTTTGTAAGGATTATTGGTTTCAGCAAACACCACAGCTGCAGTAT
>JAKAKY010000180.1 GCA_021824365.1 Bacteroidota bacterium
TTAAACCTGATATCAGTTGCTCTGTTTGTTTCAACCAAAACACTTTAACATGAGAATGAGCATACCCCCTATTGTATGGCTATTAGCCCTGCCAATCACTATTCAGGCACAGAAAGATACCATACCAACTGCGCAAATCCGCATTGCCGCCAGACTGGCTGATCTTTCTTTCACCCAACCGGAATTAGATTCCATGCAGGATGGTATAACGCAATACTATCATACGTATCTGTCCCTACACCGCCAGTCATTGCCAAATGATGTACCAATGAGTTTGTGGCAAAGCCCTGTGGTGCCCGGTATGCATTTTTCTAATCTGCAATTACCCATTCATTGGCAAATGCCTAAAACCGTTTCTCTGCCAACCAACTTAAATGAATTGGCATTTTACTCCATCCCCCAATTGGCCTATTTAATTCAACATAAAAAAATTACTTCTGTTGCCCTTACCAGATTTTTTATTCAACGCATCAAACAATTTGGCGATACCCTGCAATGTGTAATAACCCTTACAGAAGATTTAGCCCTGCAACAAGCTGCACAAGCCGATACTGAGATAGCTGCCGGCAAATACAAAGGATTGTTGCATGGCATACCGTATGGACTAAAAGATTTATTTGCCGTAGAAGGTTATAAAACTACCTGGGGTGCAGCGCCTTATAAAAATCAGGTAATTAACGAATATGCCTTTGTGTATGAACAACTACGCAAAGCCGGTGCCGTTTTATTAGCTAAATTTACATTAGGCGCCCTGGCCATGGGCGATTATTGGTATGGCGGACGCACCAAAAACCCCTGGGATTTAAACAGAGGTTCATCCGGATCATCTGCCGGGCCCGCCGCTGCTACTGCTGCAGGCTTGGTTCCTTTTGCCATTGGCACCGAAACCTGGGGTAGTATTGTTTCTCCCTCTTCTACCTGCGGTGTAACCGGCTTACGCCCTACTTTTGGCAGTATAAGCCGTACCGGAGCCATGACATTGAGCTGGAGCCTTGATAAAATTGGCCCCATTTGCCGCACTGCCAATGATGCCGCCATTGTATTTAATGCCATTCATGGAACAGATGGCATAGACCAATCGGCGGTAAACAGGCCATTTAATTACTCACCCAGCAAACCCATTCAATCATATAAAATAGCATATGCCAAAAACTATTTCGATAAAATAACCGACACTTCCAGAAATGAATGGAAAGTGCTGGAAACATTTAAAAAAATGGGGGTTCAATTAATTCCCGTTGATTTTCCCGATAGTGGTGTTTATCATACCAGCCTCATGAGTATTGTAATTGGTGCAGAGTGCGCTGCTGCTTTTGATGCGTTTACCCGCAGTAATTTAGATGATGAAATGACCCGGCAAACACGGTACGACTGGCCTAACCAGTTTAGAGAAGCCCGGTTAATACCGGCAGTTGAATACATTAATGCCAACAGGCACCGTTATAAATTAATGCAAAAGGTGAATGCATTGTTACAGCAATACGATGCCGTTATTTGCCCTACCCGGGGCAGTGGCAACCAGTTGGCCATTACCAACTTAACAGGCAATCCGGTAGTTTGTGTTCCCACAGGTTTTGATAACAGGTTTCACTTGCCTGCCAGCATTACTTTTATTGGAAATTTATATGATGAAGGCACCCTGTTGCGCATTGCTCAGGCTTATCAGGATGCAACGCCATGGAATAAAACCTACCCCAAACTATTCCAATAAAATTCAGTATCCGGCATAAAAATCGGGCAGCAGTTCAAAGCTGCCTTTTTTTATGCAGCCCTTCTTTAAAAATGATTGCCCATTGCTCCTTCACAGCAAAAAAGCGCTTTGATAGGGTTAAAAAATCACTGTTTTATCGTGCCATTAAAATTTTGAATCAAAATTTTTATTGAAAATCAATTAGTTATGAAAGTGTTATCAAAAAAAGACGCTTAAATTGCATACAATTCAAACATAGAACACCTACCTTTGCCATCCCAAAAAATGGGACATTCACAGGGGGGATAGCCCCGGTATCATTTAAACAAACCATATTATGAGTCATCTTCATTTCACTACCAAGCATGCAAACGCGGCTACCGTTAAGCACAACTGGTATGTTGTAGACGGTACTAATCAAACCGTAGGGCGCATTGCTTCTAAAATTGCCGCTGTACTAAGAGGCAAAAACAAAGCGTATTACACTCCACACGTAGATTGTGGCGATTATGTAATTATCATCAATGCCGATAAAGTAGTTTTAACCGGCAATAAAATGGATGATAAAATGTACATCAACTTCTCAGGTTACCCCGGTGGTAAAAAAGAAGAAGCCGCTAAAGATTTATTGAAACGCAGGCCGGAAGTATTGTTGGAAAGAGCCATTAAAGGCATGCTACCTAAAAATCGCTTAGGCCGTAAAATGTTTAATAAATTGTTTGTTTATGCAGGCAATGAGCATCCGCATAGTGCACAACAACCCAAAGAATTAAAATTTTAATCTAATTTTTAACATCAATTCCAAATAAATGGAAAAGCAAAAAAACGCAGTTGGTCGCCGCAAAGAAGCCGTAACCCGGGTTTTTATCAGTAAGGGTGAAGGTAAAATTACCGTGAACGACAAAGACTATAAAGAATATTTCCCATTGGTTTACTTGCAAAATCAGATAGAAGCCCCTTTAAAAACTGCCGAAGTAATTACAAAATTTGATGTAGTTATCAATGCACAAGGTGGTGGCTTAAAAGGTCAGGCCGAAGCAGCCAAATTAGGCATAGCACGTGCTTTATTAGAAGTAAACCCCGAGTTTAGGCCTGTATTAAAAGCCGCCGGATATTTAAAACGCGATCCCCGCAGTGTTGAGCGTAAGAAATTTGGTCATAAAAAAGCCCGTAAGAGCTACCAGTTCAGCAAACGTTAACCTGCCTGTATTGGATTACGCAAACCCTATCATTCAAACTATTTATACAAACACAATGGAAAATAATACTTCACTACAGCAGCAGTTGTTAGAAGCCGGTGTGCATTTTGGCCATTTAAAAAAGAAGTGGAATCCTAAAATGTTACCTTATATCTATGCAGAAAAAAAAGGGATTCACATTATTGACCTGAACAAAACCGTAGATCATCTTCAGGAAACAGCCGCAGCTATGAAGCAAATGGCAAAAAATGGCAAAAAAATCATGTTCGTAGCTACCAAAAAACAAGCAAAAGAAATTGTTGCAGAATGCGCTAAACGCGTAAACATGCCTTTTGCCACTGAACGTTGGTTAGGCGGTATGCTTACTAACTTTAACACCGTTCGTAAAAGCGTTAAAAAAATGCAAAGCATTGAAAAAATGCTGAACGATGGTAGCGCAGACAGCCTTACCAAAAAAGAACGCCTTACCCTTAGCCGCGATAAAGAAAAAATGGAAAAAGTTTTAGGCGGTATTGCCCAAATGAGCAGACTACCCGCCGCTTTATTCTTAGTAGATATTGGCGTAGAGCATATTGCTTTGGCAGAAGCCAAACGCTTAGGCATTATCACTTTTGGTATGGTAGATACCAATTGCGACCCTAACAAAGTTGATTTCCCTATTCCTGCCAACGATGATGCCACTAAATCAATTGCTATCATTGCCAATTATTTAACTGCTGCTATTGCAGAAGGATTGGCAGAACGTCAGGCAAATAAAGAAGAAGAAGATACTACTGATGATGCTAACGAATTAGAAGCAAAAGCACGCAGATTAGAAGCTGAAGCACAAAATGAAGCTGCACGTACCCGTAAAGGTAGCCGTGGTGCTGAACCGGGTGCAGGTGCCCCCAAACGCAGAGTTCCCAATAGCCGCAGACCCGCAGGTGGTGGCCGATAATTAATTGTACAGCGGGCCTGAAATGTTATTCTGTTTTGGGCCCGGCTGTAACTATTAATTTAACTTCCGTTGCGTCGCACACTGCATCGCTTGTACTTCCTTCAACATTTCATAACCTATCAACAACACCATGTTGAAAAAGTATAGGTAGCTTTGCAATAATTTTTTTAATATTTAAATTTTTTACCAATGAGTACATCTGTTTCCATAACCGCAGCCGATATCAATAAGCTGCGCCAGGCAACCGGCGCAGGTATGATGGACTGCCGTAAAGCCTTAACCGAAACCAATGGCGATTTTGAAGCTGCTATCGACTGGTTACGTAAACAAGGCCAGAAAGTAGCCGCTAAACGCAGCGACCGCGAAGCAAAAGAAGGCGTAATTATTGCAAAAACTACGGCCGATAATATAACCGGTTTTATTGTATGCATTAGCTGCGAAACCGATTTTGTTGCTAAAAATGCTGATTTTGTTGCTTTTGCACAATCTATTGCCGATGCCGCAGTAGCCAACAATGTAAAAAGCGCTGACGAATTAAATGAAGTAACCGTAAATGGCACCAAAGTAGCCGATTTAATTAACGATAAATTAGCCGCTATCGGCGAAAAAATAGGTATCCAAAAATTTGAAAGAATTGAAGCACCTTATGTAGCCTCCTATATTCATGGCGCTAACCGCATGGGTGTTTTAGTGGGTTTAAATAAAGCCGCTGCTGAAGCCGGGAAAGACTTAGCCATGCAAATTGCAGCTATGAACCCCGTAGCTGTTGATGCCAATTCTGTTCCTGCCGATATAGTAGAAAGAGAAAGAGCCATTGTTACCGAACAAATTGCCGCCGACCCAAAAATGGCCGGTAAACCTGCAGAAATGATTGCGAAAATTGCAGATGGTAAATTAAACGCCTTCTTCAAAGAACAAACATTACTGGCACAGCCTTTTGTAAAAGATGGCAGCAAAAGTGTTGGAGATTACTTAAAGTCAGTAGATGCTGATTTAAAAGTAGCTTCTTTTAAACGCGTTGCATTAGGATAATTTGTTTTATTATAAATATATTTTAAAGGGAGCCCACAAGGTTCCCTTTATTCGTTTTGAAACTTCTGCAAAAAAGCAGGTTATTTGCAGTAAAATCAACACATAGAATTATGCTGCCTAAATACAAACGCATTTTGCTGAAGTTATCCGGAGAAGCCCTGGTTGGTGATGTTAAAAACGGCGACCCATTCGATCCAAAAATTATTGAACAGTATGCACAAGATATTAAGTTGGTCACCAACCTCGGTGTTCAGGTAGCCATTGTAATTGGAGGTGGCAATATTTACAGAGGCATGAACGAAGCTGAAAGTGGTATAGAACGGGCACATGGCGATTATATGGGCATGTTGGCAACTGTAATAAATGCGATGGCTATGCAGGCTATGTTAGAAAAAATTGGAGTATATACCCGTTTACAAAGTGCCATTAATATGGAACAGGTTGCCGAGCCGTATATTCGTCGCAAAGCATTACGTCATTTAGAAAAAGGCAGGGTAGTTATTTTTGGAGCCGGTACAGGCAACCCCTATTTCACTACCGATACCGCAGGTTCATTAAGAGCTATTGAAATGAAGGCCGATGTTATTTTAAAAGGCACCAGGGTAGATGGTATTTACAACGCCGACCCTGAAAAAGACTCCACTGCAAAACGCTTTCAAAATATCAGCTTTCAGGAATGCATTAACCAAAACCTGAAAGTAATGGATATGACAGCCTTTACACTTTGTATGGAAAACAAATTACCCATCATTGTTTTTGATATGAATAAACCGGGTAACCTGCTGAAAGTAGTAGAAGGAATGAATGTGGGCACATTGGTTCAGTAATCCCTTATCTGTTCATAAAATTTATTTGATACAACCCTGCACCAACGCTAATTTCATAGATTATGAGAAAAGCATTTTTATTGGTTATGGTGTGCTGCTGCATACAGGTAATTGCCCAAGGCACCCTCTCTGTTCATGAAGCCGTGAACCTGGCGTTAGAACATAA
>JAKAKY010000181.1 GCA_021824365.1 Bacteroidota bacterium
CAAATGCTGCAATTAATCCAATGATCGTTACATAGTTCATGCCGGTATTTTTTAGCAATGTACACCAAAAAACACCGGCATGAGTAGTTAAAAGGAATAGGGATTATTCAAATGCAGACGTATCATTTATTACAAAGCCTGCCAGGCGGCCAATACCTGTTCCGTATGGTTTTTGGTATCGGGCTTATCAATAATGCCCACAATGGTTCCTGTTTCATCAATTAAAAAAGTAGTGCGTTGTATGCCTATGTATTCCCTGCCCATCATTTTTTTCAACCCCCAAACACCATATTTTTCTGCAATGCGGTGATCTGTATCAGCTATTAAGGGAAAAGGCAGGTTGAATTTTTCTTCAAATTTTTTGTGGCTTTTTGCATCATCGGCACTAACGCCAATAACAGTAAATCCTTTTTTGAGCAGTTCACTGTAATGGTCGCGTAAATTACAAGCCTGAGCAGTACATCCCGGGGTATTATCTTTCGGATAAAAATAGAACACTACTTTTTTCCCTTTAAAATTGTTTAGAGAAACGGGTTGGCCGTTTTGATCAACTCCTTTAATGGCCGGTGCTTTTTTACCAATGCTTACCTGTGTCATAATTTTTATTTTAAGTACTAATACATTTTAGGTTTATTTGTTGTAGTAAATGCTGCTTAATTTTTCGTTCACCAAAAAAGTAGCGCAACAATACGGTAATTTGCAAGAAAGGAAAATGAAATTATGCAATTCTAATAAAATTTAAACTTCAGCTTTGGGCGAATGCCCTTACATTTGCGCAATTTGTTTTTACCATGCCAAAAGATACCACCATTCAAACTGTTTTAATTATTGGTTCAGGCCCCATTATTATTGGTCAGGCCTGCGAATTTGATTATTCCGGCTCACAAGCTGCCCGGAGCTTAAGAGAGGAGGGCATTAAAGTAGTGCTGATTAATAGTAATCCGGCCACTATCATGACCGACCCTATGATGGCTGATAAAGTGTATTTATTGCCTCTTACTGTAGAAAGTATTGAACAAATTTTAGCTGAAAACCAAATTGATGCAGTACTACCCACCATGGGTGGACAAACCGCATTGAATTTGTGTAAGGAAGCTGATGAGTTGGGGGTATGGGAAAAATTCGGTGTTAGATTAATCGGGGTAGATGTAGCCGCTATCGACACAGCCGAAGACAGAGAAAAATTCAGGCAATTAATGGGTAAAATTGGCATTAAAGTAGCTCCCAGCCATGTAGCAAACAGTTTTTTAGAAGGGAAAGAGTTTGCACAACAAATTGGTTTTCCTTTAGTGATTCGCCCTTCATTTACACTGGGGGGCACCGGTGGTAGCTTTGTTCATTCTAAAGATGAATTAGATGCAGCATTAGAACGGGGTTTAAAAGCATCGCCCATACATGAAGTATTGGTAGAAAAAGCAGTATTGGGCTGGAAGGAATTTGAATTGGAATTATTACGCGATAAGAGTGATAATGTAGTAATTATTTGTACCGTGGAGAATGTTGATCCCATGGGTGTGCATACCGGCGATTCGATTACCGTTGCTCCTGCCATGACACTTAGCGATACGGCTTTTCAGAATATGCGTAATCAGGCTATGTTAATGATGCGCAGTTTAGGCAATTTTGCCGGTGGCTGTAATGTGCAGTTTGCATTAAACCCACAAAACGAAGAGTTAATTGCAGTTGAAATTAACCCAAGGGTAAGCCGTTCCTCTGCATTAGCTTCTAAAGCAACCGGTTATCCCATTGCAAAAATTGCTGCCAAATTAGCCATTGGGTATTCATTAGATGAACTGAAAAACCAAATTACACAAACCACCTCCGCCTATTTTGAGCCGGCATTAGATTATGTAATTGTAAAAATACCTCGTTGGAATTTTGATAAGTTTAAGGGCGCTAATGATACATTGGGCTTGCAAATGAAAAGTGTGGGAGAAGTAATGGCCATTGGCCGCAGTTTTAATGAAGCCATTCAAAAAGCCTGTCAGAGTTTAGAAAATGAAGCGGTTGGTTTGGGCTATTATGGCAAAAGTTTAATGAAGAGTGATGAAATAGTAGAATACATTAAAACCCCAAAATGGGATCGGATTTTTAGAATTAAAGATGCTTTAATGCAGGGCGTAACCGTTAAAACCATTGCACAGGTAACCGGTATTGACCGTTGGTTTATTTACCAGATTGGTGAAATATGTAAAATAGAAAAAGAGCTGGCTAATTACGATTTCGAAACCTTACCGGAAGCATTATTGCGTAAGGCTAAAACGGAGGGATTTAGCGATGCGCAAATTGCTAAAATTTTACAGGGCAACACCCATGATGATGCGGTATATGAAAAAAGAAAAGCGTTGGGAATTACCCGCAGCTATAAAATGGTAGATACCTGTAGTGCAGAATTTGAAGCCAAAACACCTTACTTCTATTCTACTTTTGAACAGTAATACGTTTATATTTCCTTAAATTTTGCTATATCAACAAGGTTACTTCTGCCGAAGTAGCCTTTTTTGCTGTTTTAGCAGGAACTTCGTACTTTAAATCATTAGGTTATTGTTATACCCTTTCTATGAGTGCATCCTCACAAGTTTTTCAAACCACTAATAAATACCGCTGGCAAAGTTTTAAATGGCTGGGCAGATTGTTGCTGTTTATTTTCATCATACTTGGCCTTATATTTTTTATTGCTGTTCATGTTATTAGCAAACAAAACCCAAATATACCTTTAGAAGGCAGAGCTGTAAAAAAAGTATTGACCGGTGATGTGCCTGCCTATCGGCAGAGTAATCTGGCTAAAAAATACCGGGGTTTTCGTTCCATGATCAATGTAAAATGGGCAGCAGGAAGGGGCTGCGGCCAGACAGATACGGTGTTAAATTTATCTAAAAATAACGATTTTAGTGATAGCTTAGGTATTCGCGCCGCTTTTTTTGTAAACTGGGATGCACAATCTTATTTTTCTCTCAAGAAAAATATCTCCAAACTAAACTTAGTTTTACCTGAATGGCTGTTTATTGATCCCAAAGGTGATACGCTTTTTTCAGTAATGGAACCACGGGTATTGGAATTAATTAAAGCATCGGGGGTTAAAGTCATTCCAATGCTTTCCAATAACTATAACGGGGTGTTTACCGGTAAATCCCTGCACAGAATTTTAAATGACCCCGCTAAATCAAACCGCTTAGTACAAGATGTTGCCCGCTTTTTGGTTAAAAATAATCTGGCAGGCATTAATGTTGATTTTGAAGATTTAAACGAAAAAAACAACGAAGTACTCACCAATTTTGAAAAAAAATTATACACCACGCTACACGATTTAAACCTGCTGGTTACGCAAAACGTTTCGCCCTTTAATGAAGATTATGATTATTCGCAATTAGCTAAGTACAACGACTATATTTTCTTAATGGCGTATGATGAGTATAATGATGGTACAAAACCGGGCCCCATCTGCTCTCAAAAATGGATTGAATCTGCCGTAGATGATTTGACTAAAAAAGTAGACCCTTCTAAAATAGTTTTAAATCTGGCAGCATTTGGGTACGACTGGACTAAAAAAGGAAAAGCCGTTCCCGTTACCTATCAGGAAGCATTAGCTACTGCCAGAGAAAGTGAAGCTATTATTGATTATAACAACGATACCTATAATTTGAATTACAGTTATTATGATGATAAAAATGTAATTCATGAAGTATATTTTACTGATGCTGCCACCAATTTTAACTCACTTCGTTTTGTTACGGAATATGGCTTAGCAGGTTCTGCACTCTGGCGCCTGGGTAGTGAAGACAGCCGGGTATGGGAGTTTTATAACAAACCCATGAATAAAGCTGCATTGCAAAACTTTGATTTTAAGGCTTTAACCGACGTGCCTTCCATGGCTACACCCGATTTTATAGGGCAGGGCGAAATATTAGATATGCTTGCCACACCAATGGATGGGCATATTACACCTGAAATTGATTCTTCTGCCATGCTGATTAGTGAAGAGCAATATGATAAACTGCCCTCTACTTATGTAGTAAAAAAATACGGCCAATCATCCGATAAAAAATTAGCACTCACCTACGATGATGGCCCTGATGCAAAATACACTCCTGAAATATTAGACACCCTGGCTTATTACCATGTACCAGCCGCATTTTTTATGATCGGCATTAATATGGAAAACAATATTCCATTGGTAAAAAGAGTGTTTAGAGAAGGGCACGAAATTGGCAACCATACCTTCACCCATCCCAATATGGCCGAGGTGAGTAAAAAAAGAGCCTACCTTGAAATGGATGCTACCCGGCTATTATTAGAGTGCATAACCGGCCATAGTACCATCTTGTTTCGGGCACCTTATAATGCGGATAGTGATCCGGAGAAATATGAAGAAATGGTACCGGTGGCTTTAAGCAGAACCAGGCATTATATTACGGTGGGTGAAAGTGTTGACCCTGAAGATTGGGAGCAGGGCGAAATACCGCACTTTAATGCCGATACTATTTTTAACCGGGTGGTTTCCATTTATAATCAGCACCTTGCTAACGGTGATAGCTCTAACATTATATTGCTGCATGATGCGGGTGGCGATAGAAGGGCAACTGTTCAGGCAACGGGTATGATTATCCGTTACTTTCAAAGTAAGGGGTATACCTTTACCACCATCGCCGATTTATTGCATAAAACACATGCCGATTTAATGCCCCGTGTACCCAAAGGAAGCGGCTATCGATTAATACTATTCAATTATTTTTTGGCTGAAACAGGTTTTATTGTTGGGCAGATATTGTATGTGTTATTTATCACCTTTATGATATTAGGCGCCATCCGGCTGCTGATATTATTGGTGTTAACACTGTTGGAAAAACGAAAAGAAAAAACTTTTACAGCAGCATTAACCCATTTCCCCAAAGTATCTATTATCGTACCGGCTTATAATGAGGAAGTAAATGCCGTAAGTTCTTTGCAAAATTTATTGCGCTGTAATTATCCGAATTTTGATATTGTATTTGTAGATGATGGCAGTTTAGATGCAACCTATGAAAAAGTAAAGGCCGCATTTCAGGGAAACGAAAAACTAAAAATATTTACCAAATTAAATGGTGGTAAGGCTTCTGCTTTAAACTTTGGTATTGCAAATACATCATCTGAATATGTGGTTTGTATTGATGCTGATACCAAATTATTGCCCGATGCGGTAGAGAAATTAATGCAGCATTTCGCTAATCCTAATGTAGGTGCGGTAGCAGGCTCGGTAAAAGTGGGCAATACCATTAACTTATTAACCCAATGGCAAAGTATTGAATATATTACCAGTCAAAATTTTGATAGGCGTGCTTTTGCTTACGTAAATGCTATCACCGTTGTACCGGGTGCTATCGGCGCCTTTAGTAAAAAAGCTATTGAAGATGCCGGAGGGTTTACCACCGATACTTTGGCGGAGGATTGTGATTTAACCATTCGTATTTTACGTGCAGGATATATGATTGAAAATGAATCGAAAGCCATTGCATTAACCGAAGCACCTGAATCGGTTAAAGAGTTTTCTAAGCAACGTTTCCGCTGGACGTTTGGTGTAATGCAAACCTTTTGGAAGCATAAAGATGCTTTGCTGAATGTACAATACAAAGCGCTTGGCTGGATTGCATTGCCCGATATTTTAGTGTTTAAATACATTATTCCTTTGTTTTCGCCCCTGGGTGATTTATTTATGTTATTGGGCCTGTTCACAGAAAATCGTGGAAAAATTGCCGTGTATTACCTAATATTTTTAGTGGTAGATGCACTGATTGCAGCAATGGCTTTTGTATTTGAAAAAGAAAACCCCAT
>JAKAKY010000182.1 GCA_021824365.1 Bacteroidota bacterium
TCTAAAGTGCTGCATGGCCCGGTTAATCAAATATCATTCAGGCATTTTTTGTATTCGTTCAGTTCCCATCGCTTTCTTGCGGTTTAATGCACCAATATTCATCTCCTTGAATGGTTAATACAGCATTGTGGCTGGATGTGTTTTGGTTTTAAAATATGACACAAACATTCGTTAGTATTTAATAAAAATCTCAATTTTTAAATAATTATTAAAAAAACCTTCCAAAATCACTAAAAATTGTCGAATTTTACATTCTTGTTTTTAATCCGTTTCTGTATTTAAAAATATCATTTCATGAGTATTTTACCTGCCACCCTCTTCGATAAAGTTTGGGACGCCCACATTGTTCAGCATATCAATGATGGGCCTGATGTACTGTTTATTGATCGTCATTTTATTCACGAAGTAACCAGTCCTGTTGCTTTTTTGGGTTTAAAAGACAGAGGTCTTTCGGTAATGTTTCCTGATAAAACCTTTGCAACAGCCGATCATAATACACCTACCATTAACCAACACATGCCGGTGCAAGATCCGCTTTCTGCCAATCAGCTGAAGGCATTGGAAGATAATGCCGGCAAATATGGTATTTCACATTGGGGTTTGGGCAATCCTAAAAATGGTATTGTGCATGTTGTTGGGCCGGAAAATGGCATAACATTACCTGGTATGACAATAGTGTGTGGCGATTCACATACTTCCACCCATGGTGCTTTTGGTTGCATTGCTTTTGGTATTGGTACTTCTGAAGTAGAAATGGTGCTTTCATCGCAATGTATTATGCAACCCAAGCCCAAAAAAATGCGCATCAGTGTACATGGTAAATTAGGGAAAGGTGTATTGCCTAAAGATGTTGCTTTATATATCATCTCTCAAATTACTGCCAGTGGTGCCACCGGTTATTTTGTAGAATATGCCGGAGAGGTGTTTGAAAACATGAGTATGGAGGGCAGAATGACCGTTTGTAACATGTCTATTGAAATGGGTGCCCGTGGCGGTATGATTGCACCTGACGATACCACATTTGCGTATTTAAAAGGTAGAGAAAAAGCGCCCAAAGGTGCGGCATGGGATTCGGCTTTGGCTTATTGGAAAACATTAAAAACAGATAAGGACGCCAAATTTGATAAAGAACTGAATTTTAATGCTGCCGATATTGAGCCGCAAATAACTTATGGTACTAACCCGGGTTTAGGTACCGGAATATCTAAAAAAATACCTGTTGCTGCCGAAATTGGTGGCAGTGAAAACTCTTACAAAAAATCGTTAGCATATATGGGCTTTCATGAAAACGAGCCCATACTTGGTAAGAAGGTAGATTATGTATTTCTGGGAAGTTGTACCAATGGGCGTATTGAAGATTTTCGTGCATTTGCCTCATTGGTAAAAGGCCGTAAAAAAGCCGAAAACATTACTGCCTGGTTAGTGCCCGGTTCGCATATCGTTGAACAACAAATTAAAGAAGAAGGTATTTTAAATATTTTAACCGAAGCAGGTTTCCAATTACGTCAGCCGGGTTGCTCTGCCTGTTTGGCCATGAATGATGATAAAATTCCTGCAGGTAAATATGCCATTAGTACCAGCAACCGAAATTTTGAAGGCCGGCAAGGACCCGGTAGTAGAACTTTATTGGCCAGCCCATTGGTAGCCGCCGCTGCTGCTGTTACAGGTGTAGTTACCGATCCAAGAACTTTAATGCAATAATCGTTTACAAATAATTAATTTATGGCTTACGATAAATTTACCGTCTTAAAAAGTACAGCTGTTCCCATGCCTATGGAGAACATTGATACCGATCAAATTATTCCTGCACGCTTTTTAAAAGCAACCGAAAGAACCGGTTTTGGCGATAATCTGTTTCGCGATTGGCGTTATAATGCAGATAACACACCTAAGCAGGAATTTGTGCTGAATAATCCATTATACTCCGGTAAAATTTTAGTGGGTGGAAAAAATTTTGGTAGTGGCAGTAGCCGCGAACATGCTGCCTGGGCTATTTACGATTATGGTTTTCGTTGTGTTGTATCCAGTTTTTTTGCAGATATTTTTAAGAATAATGCATTAAACATTGGTATTCTTCCGGTACAGGTAAGTCCGGATTTTTTAGAGAAAATTTTTTTCTCAATTGAAGCTGATCCTAATGCTGCATTTATCGTTGATTTACCTGCACAAATATTTACCATTGCATCAACCGGCGAAACCACTTCATTCGAAATTAATTCTTATAAAAAACACAATATGCTGAATGGGTTTGATGATATAGATTATTTACAATCCATTAAACCGGCTATTCAGGCATTTACTGAAAAAAGTTTTTATTAATTGACAACCATGTGTTGTAAATAACTTGTTTACAACCGGAAAAGACAGGTAATGTATGCATGAAGGAAAACTACGGCACATTGAAATAATGGATACTACCCTGCGGGATGGTGAACAAACCAGTAGTGTTTCTTTTTCTGCTTCAGAAAAATTAACCATTGCTCAATTATTATTAACCGAAGTAAAAGTAGATAGAATTGAAATTGCCTCTGCACGTGTATCTGAAGGTGAATTTCAGGCAGTAAAAAAAATTACCCAATGGGCTAAGGATAATGGGTATCTTGATAAAATAGAAGTACTCACTTTTGTGGATGGCACCACATCTATTGAATGGATGTTAGAAGCCGGCGCCAAAGTAATGAACCTGCTTACAAAAGGTTCTCTCAATCATTTAACCCATCAGTTAAAAAAAACACCGCAACAACATTTTGAAGAAGTGGGCGCAGTTATTGCGCTGGCACAAAAAAATAACATTGATTGTAATGTGTATTTGGAAGATTGGAGCAATGGTATGCGGCATTCAAAAGAATATGTTTTTCAATACCTCGATTTTTTGGCCACACAACCTGTTAAAAGAATTTTATTGCCCGATACACTCGGTGTATTAATTCCATCTGAAACACGGGAATATATTTCGTCAATTGTTCAACGTTATCCTAAAATACATTTTGATTTTCATGCACATAATGATTACGATTTAAGTATAGCGAATGTTTTTGAAGCCGTGAATGCCGGTGCAAAAGGGCTACACTTAACAGTGAATGGTATGGGTGAACGTGCCGGTAATGCACCGTTGGCCAGCGCCATTGCGGTATTAAATGATTATGTGAAAGATGTAAAAACAAATGTTGTTGAAAAATCTTTGTACACCGTCAGTAAATTGGTGGAAACATTTTCAGGTTTTCGTATTCCGGTGAACAAACCTGTAGTGGGTGAAAATGTGTTTACACAAACTGCGGGCATACATGCAGATGGCGACAAAAAAAATAATTTATATTTTAATGATTTAATGCCCGAACGTTTTGGCCGGCAACGAAAATATGCTTTAGGTAAAACCAGCGGCAAAGCCAATATTGAAAATAACTTACAACAATTAGGCATTCAGTTATCAGATGAAGATTTGAAAAAAGTAACCCAACGCATCATTGAGTTGGGCGATAAAAAAGAAGTGGTTACCCAATCTGATCTTCCCTACATTTTATCAGATGTTTTAGATAGTAATTCTATCGACGAAAAAGTGCATATTGAAAATTATGTATTAACGCATTCAAAGAATTTGCGCCCATCCGTAACACTTAAAATAAATATGGAAGGCGAAATATTTGAAGCGCATGCTCAGGGCGATGGACAGTATGATGCATTTATGAATGCATTAAAGCATATTTATGCCTTGAAGAAAAAAGAATTACCGCAACTAACCGATTATGCGGTCCGTATTCCGCCCGGTGGTAAATCAGATGCTTTATGCGAAACCATTATAACCTGGTGTTATCAACATCGCGAATTTAAAACCAGAGGGTTGGATAGTGACCAAACAGTATCGGCAATAAAAGCTACCCAAAAAATGTTAAACCAAATTTAAAGCAGGTAAATAGTTATGGCGAATAAAAAAATTTTGATTGTGCCCGGTGATGGTATTGGACAGGAAGTGACCGGGGTGGGAAAAAAGGTATTGGATGCTATTGCTGCAAAGTTTAATCACCAATTTACCTATGATACTGCTTTAATAGGTCATGTAGCCATAGAGGCTACCGGTACCCCATTGCCGGATGAATCGTTGGCTAAAATGAAAGCTTCAGATGCTGTTTTATTTGGTGCAGTCGGGCATCCTGCATACGATAACGATCCTACTGCAAAAGTGCGTCCGGAGCAAGGTTTATTGAAAATGCGCAAAGAGCTGGGTTTGTATGCCAATATTCGCCCCATTAAATTGTTTGATGAATTATTAGATGCATCGAGCATTAAACCTGACATATTAAGAGGAGCCGATATTTTATTTTTTAGAGAACTGACAGGCGATATTTATTTTGGGGAAAAAGGCCGAAAAAATAATGGTGATACTGCCTATGATGTGGCAGAATACAGCCGCTATGAAATTGAACGCATTGCACGGAAAGCATTTGAAGCAGCAAGAACCCGTCGAAAAAAATTGTGTTCGGCTGATAAAGCAAATGTGATTGAAACCAGTCGTTTGTGGCGCGAAGTGGTACAACAGGTAGCATTAGCGTATCCGGATATTAGTGTTGAACATCAATTTGTGGATGCTACTGCTATGTTACTAATTAAAGACCCCAAACGTTTTGATGTGGTGGTTACGGCCAATTTGTTTGGTGATATATTAACTGATGAAGCTTCACAGATTGCCGGTTCTATGGGCATGCTGGCATCTGCCTCTGTTGGTGATGGTACCGGTGTTTATGAACCTATTCACGGTTCTGCACACGATATTACCGGGAAAGGCATTGCTAATCCTTTGGCTTCTGTTCTTTCGGTGGCATTAATGTTAGATATTTCATTTGAATTACAAATTGAAGCTAAAACTGTAATTGCAGCAGTTGATGCTGTTTTAAAAGCCGGCTACAGAACCCGTGATATTGCCAATGCCACAACGCAAAATGATAAAATATTAGGTACGCAACAAATGGGTGATGCAGTGTTGCAATATCTTACTACGTAAATGGATTAACGTTACTGAATTGTTGAAATAGCGAATTGTTGATTTATATCTTGTTCTCAGCGCCCTGCAAATTTCAATATAACTATTTAAGCTGTTTCTAAAAACCTTACCCAAATGTAAATGTCTTGTATTTTATTGTTTTTGATGGCTGCTTTGTGTTGAATGCCTTCCAGAAAAAACTGATTTTTCTTTAACACCTTCATTGAAGCTGTGTTTTTACCATACACATAAGCTTCTATTCTGGAATATTTTTTTTCCTGTTGCATTATCGTTAATAACTGTTGTATGGCTGTAGTGGCTATTTGTTTGCCCCAAAAGGGCTCTCCAATAAAATAGCCAATTTCAGCTACATGTCTGCGTTCATATTCTTGCGGTACAAATCCTATACTGCCTACTAATTGTTCATCCAGCCAAATGGCATAATTCTGACAAGGGTGTTTTGTGCCATGTATCTCAATCCATTTTAAAGCATCGTTAACGGTATATGGTTGCGGAAATGAATCTCTTACCTGATCAAATATATTTCTATTGTTAGCTATAAATACTAATGCTGCTGCATCTGTTTTCTGCCATTTTTTTAAAATTAACTCCTGCATGATGATAGTTAATAGTTGCAAAGTATATTTAATCTAAAATCAAAATATTTTTTAATTTTCCGGTGTTTCTATTTTTCTGGTTAAATAGTTGGTGTAATCAGGTAGCGTCAGTTCATAGGTTTCATGCATAAATGGCGAGGTCATGATAAAATCGGCTGTTGACCTGTCGCAGGCCATTGGAATAT
>JAKAKY010000183.1 GCA_021824365.1 Bacteroidota bacterium
TGCCGAAAATGAAAAACTCAGCAATGTGCAAATGCCGAAAACTGCAAGCAATTTGTTCATGAAATACAATTTATGTTGACGAGATTTATTGGCTTTCTATTCAACAAGGCTTCAGCAACAGTTGCCTTATTTTTAAACCGGCAATATAGCAAATAAATACTATTTTAATGCCTGCTCAAAAACAAACCTACTTATAAAAATAAGCTGGCCGGGTTATAATTTTATTAAAGCGGCGGGGATAGGGCAGATTAAAGCAGGGTGTAACTCATGGAGCCGTCTTTTTCATCTTTAATCTGAATACCCATTGCCAATAATTCATTTCGAATGGTATCGCTGGTAACAAAATCTTTTTTGGCTTTGGCTTGTTTGCGCAGTTGCAGCAATAAATCCATTACCTGATTTAGTTTACCATTGTATGCAGGTACCGGGTTTTGCAGTCCGAGTATATCTTCTAAAAACAATTTCATTTGTTGCTGTAAGCACAAAAGCGTTGCTGCGGATAAACTATTGGCAGGTAATTGTTTGTTTTTTAGGCCATTGATAACAGGCGCCAACTCAAACATATTGGCTAATACCTTGGCTGTGCTAAGGTCATCGTCCATAAACTCGGTAACTTCATTGATTTGTTGTTTCACTTTTTCGTCTAATTCCACATCTCCGGCTACTTCATTTTCAGGTAAGGGCAATGCCAATAAGTTGGTGTAGGCTTCCCACAAACGTTTTAAGGCCTTTTCAGATGCCTGCAGTGCTTCATTACTAAAATCGAGGGTAGAGCGGTAATGCGATTGCAGGATGAAGAAGCGGATGGTCATGGGATGGTAGGCCTGCTCTAAAATGGGGTGCGTACCGCTAAACAACTCGGTCAGCTTAATTACATTGTTATAGCTTTTGCCCATTTTTTTACCATTAATGGTAATCATGTTATTGTGTACCCAATAACGTGCCGGTGGCTGGTGATTGCATACCCTGCTTTGGGCAATTTCACATTCATGATGCGGGAACTGCAAATCCATTCCACCACCGTGTATATCAAATTGTTTACCCAAATATTTGGTGCTCATGGCCGAACATTCAATATGCCAGCCGGGGAAACCTTCGCCCCATGGGCTGGCCCAGCGCATAATGTGTTCAGGAGGGGCGTTTTTCCAAAGCGCAAAATCGTTTTTGTTTCTTTTTTCGTTCTGGTTTTCTAACTGGCGGGTAGTTTCTAATTGTTCTTCAATATTTCTGCCACTCAGTATGCCATAAGGCTGGCCAATTTTAGAAAAATCGGTATTATATTTTGATACATCAAAATAAACAGAACCATTTACTACATAAGCATACCCATCGGCAATAATTTGCTGAATCATGTTAATTTGCTCTACAATATGCCCGGTAGCGGTAGGTTCTATGCTGGGTGGCAGGGTATTAAACTGTTGCATAGCCCAATGAAACAGGTTGGTGTATTTTTGCACCAGTTCCATGGGTTCTAATTTTTCTAAAATGGCTTTACTGCTAATTTTATCTTCTGCAACACGGCCTTCTTCTTCAAAATGTCCGGCATCGGTAATATTGCGCACATAGCGCACTTTATACCCTAAGTATAGAAAATAACGATACAAAATATCGAAGGTAATGTAAGGGCGGGCATGTCCTAAATGGCTTTCGCCGCTAACGGTGGGCCCACAAACATAAAGCCCAACCAGGCCCGGTGTAATAGGGGTAAACACTTCTTTTTTGCGGGTAAGTGTATTGTATAATTGTAAAGGCATAGAAATATTTAAATAGCGGTCATTATTCAATTACAGGCTGCAAAAGTAGCCAATGTGCACAGTAGCAACAAACAGAATATGAGCAGGTGAAAGTGTATTATTTTTTCAGCACTACATCACTTACCAGCATAATATGGTCGCTGAGGTCTTCATCTACCATATCAAATTGTTGTATGTTGAATCGCCGGTTGGTGAGAATATAGTCGATACGCAGCGTAGGTGCCAGGCTAATAAAGCTGCGGCCAATGCCAAAACCTTTTGCCAAAAAAGCATCCTGCATGTTTTCACGAATATGGAAATAAGTAAAGCTGTTGGGCACATCATTAAAATCGCCACAAATTAAATAAGGATAAGGGCTTTCGTTCAATTTGCTTTTTACAATGATGGCCTGTGCAGTTCTTCTTCTAAAGGCCAGTAGCATTTTTTGGATAATGCCTTTGGAGGCAGCCAGTGCTTCTTCATTTTGTTGTTTAATTTTTTCCATCCCTTCATAATCTTCCTGATTAAATTTATACGATTGCAGGTGGGTGGTAAAAATGCGCAGGGTGTCATTGCCTTTTACAATATCGGCATAAATAAGGCTTTCGGCTGTTTTAAAGGGGATGCGTTCGGAACGGATAATGGGGTATTTGGAAAAGATGATACAGCCTGAATGATAGTGATTGTTGCGGCGATAGTCTTTCGAGAAGCAATGATAGGGAAAACTATCAGCGAACAAGCCAATATTATTAGCTGTTGGATTGGCATTGTCGGCATGGTTAAACTCCTGCATGCAAACCACATCGGCATTGAGTTTTTGAATAGTGAGGGCCAGATCGGTACGCACCTGTTGTTTAGCAGCCTTGCTTTTACTGAGGCCATTAAAGCTTTGCACATTCCAGCTAATGATGCGCAAACTGCCGGCAGGTTTTGTTTTTGAAAATCCTTCTTTTATGTTACCGGCAAACATTACCTGTATTTGCTGATAGCTGAGTAATAGTGCCAGCAGCGGCATCCACACATATTTCGGCTTTACGATAATCCAGAAAATAGCAGCAAAAATGAGGATTAAAGCCAGGTAGGGCATGGTAATGGCAATAAAGCTGATGGGGGTAAAATATACGGGGTTTACCCACGGACTTAAACAGCCCAGTAAGTAAATAAAAATGACCAGCAGGTTAATACCAATTACTATACGTTTTATAAAAGGCCTGATGAATGCCAATGCCATTGCATAAAAATAACAATTGTTGGTGGAAGGGCAAAAGGAGAAATGTTGTTTGGATTGGAAAGGGGTATCAGCTAATAGGAACTTGGAAAAAGATTTGAAGCAATTTATAGAAATAGTCGAATTATTTATGAATCATTTGTGCAAAAAATTTTCATAGAAATGATTGTAGAATTGTAAAGTAATTATTGCTGAAGTCCAATTTTAATGTTAAAAAAATTACAAATATTAAAATTTAAATTGGAAGCAAATATTTTTTGAAATGCACTCACTTTAATTTATTTTTAATCATTCTTGTCCGACTAAAATTGTAAAATAATGGTTCAATCCCTTTACAGAATAATATTTCAGCCGATTTCAAAAGATGGGGTGCTCCCTCCAAATTTGAAACAATCATTTTTTAGCCTGTAATCCTTTACAGAAAAGGATTACAGTGATTTTTTTGTTAAGTTCTGTCGGACAATAATGATTTTTAATTCTTTGTTTTAGAATGTTTAAAGCAGAATTTATGTTATTTTTTAAGTTTATTGTAACAATATCCAATTTATCGCTTTTATCCGGTTTAATAATTAATTTTTTAATTGGCTTACCAAAAGTCATACTGGTAAATGTTTGGAATAAAAAATATTTTTTTTATATTATAAACACATTAAAGGTTTTATTACTAACATTGATAGTGGCTAATTATATAATATCATATAAAAATGAAAATATTTCTTTTTTTTCTATAGTTTATTATTTTATTGGTTATTATATTTTTTATGTTGTTTTTACTTTAATTGATCAGACTGAAAAAGAGGAATTAATGAATATGGATATGGGAATATTAGACATAAACCGTAACAATGTTTATAATTACAATCCATATAACATTATAATTTCTGTTTTCTGTTTTATATTGGCTATTATATTTCCCACCTTAACTGGTTTTTATTTACCTGATTTATTTCTTAAAACATATACTTGGTTGTTTGGATTTAAATTTATTGGAATCCCACTTTTTCTTAATGGTATTGTAGTTTTGCTTTATGTAATCCAACATGCGATTTTAAGCATTTTGCATTTGATCAAGGTTCTTTAATAAAAAGAAAATCTTTTAAGAGACGATAAAACATTATATATTACTAACAACAGAAGACAATTAGAGGAGAAAGATTGCCACAGAATACACGTTTTAGTTGGCAATTTCTATAGTTGGATTTTTGCAGTGGCGAAAATCACTTCATACCAAATAAATTCTTGCTCTGATAATCCTAAAAAATTAATTTTAATTTGTTTATTCAACGTACACAGGTTGGGCGTATTATATCGTTGATTACACAAAAGTATTGTTTGCCCAAGTGAAAAACTCTGTTAAGTTAAACACGTAAATTTTTTTGTTCCTATTCAGTGTTGTTGTGTATTGCTTCTATGCTATTTAAATACAGATAGGGAAGTTTTTCATCAACAGAGCCTGCAACCTGTTGCCACTTGCATTCAATCCTGATATGCAGGTTATATTTGTCAGAATGCAATAAAAATTCAGTATTGCCTTTGTGTTCATATATTGTTTTGAAAGGCACATTTTCAAGAAGTAATTCCTTTCTATAATTAGCAGTGTCTTTTTCCCAAACTCTATAATTTACAATTTGAAAACCTTTACCTGATAAAACTGTTTTAACCGCTACTTCAAGCTGGTTCCGGGTAATGTTGCCTTTTGTACCTTTTTGCATGGTTGAATTGTATAATTTGTAACCACTATTTCATTGATTTTTCCCCGCTTTGAAGCATCAGAGTTGATCATTCTTTTTGCAGGTACCCTAATTATATTGAAATCTTTGTATAGTTCATCAAAGAAATGGTCGGAAGGGTCATGATTTTTTGGGTCTGAGTTACTAAGCATTGCATATTCTCCTTTCGTATGGATGTAGGCAAATAGCATGCTTAATTCTGTTTGTTCATTGTCAGAAAAATCATTTTTGCTGTATGCTGTAAAATTTGCTGTTTTGCTGATGGGTCTGTAAGGCGGATCAAAATAAACAAATGAATTTGTTTTTAAATCTTTTTTTACCTGTTTGAAGTCAGCCTTTTGAATTGTTGCTAATTCTAAAATTTTTGAAACAGCTAATAAATTGTATTCATCACAAATCGAGGGTTTTTGATAGTCGCCTACGGGAGTGTTGAATGCACCTTTTGAATTCACCCTATACAGTCCGTTGAAACAAGTTCTATTTAAAAAAATAAATTGTGCAGCTCTGGCAATCCATTGTTCTGAATATTTTTCATAATCAGTATTGAATCTTTGAAGGTTATAATTTGTTCGCTGTTCGTAAAAGTACTCTTCCCTTTGTTTTTTATCCAGCTTATAATATATTTTTTGGTAGCGGTATAAAAAATCAATCAGCTTGGATACATCTTGTTGAATTACTTTATAAGTTAAAATGAGTTCTTCATTTACGTCATATAAATAGGCATTTTCAATTTCAAAATTTTGTACTATGTCAAAAAATACGGCACCACTACCTAAAAAAGGTTCATAATAATTTTTAATCTCCCCTTGTTTTAATTGTTGTGGATATATGTCCTGAAATTTCTGAAGCAACTGTCCTTTGCCGCCGGCCCATTTTAAAAATGGTTTTGCGTTAAGGTTATAGGGTTGAAACAGGTCTTCAACCTTATTAACTATATCTGCTTTTAAAGAAAGCTTTTTAGGCATGTATCAAAAATAATACATTTCATTCATTAATTGTATTCACTTGCAATATTAATATGCTCAAATATGCATAAG
>JAKAKY010000016.1 GCA_021824365.1 Bacteroidota bacterium
TGAGTGTCTGGTTAAATAAACCTATTTGATTTTGTTGTACTGTAATTATTTTCCATTGGGTAGTTGGGTAAATTTTAATTTGCATTCCATTTTCATTCCACAAGCTCAATGGCAAATTAAATTGAGGCAAACAATTACTCCAACGGTAACGAATGGAATGCTTCATCGAATCTACAGCATACTCAAATACAGGTATTTGTGTAGTACGCAAATATTGATTGAAGACATATTGATAATTAAACCCTGCGTATTGGTTAATATAATTTTCTATTTGTGCAGTTGTAACTGTTTGATGGTAAAATACTTTATTCAATCCCCGTAATATTATTCTGAACAAAACATCATTGTGCATAGAATGGCGAATACTATGTATTAAAGCGCTGCCTTTATAATACATATCGCTACTGCCTTCTTTATTTACACCATAAGGACCAATAATGGGTTTATCATTTACAATATTTTTTCGGCTACCCAAATTATAATCGGTGCCGGCTTCTTTGCCATAATAATATTCTGTAAATAGTGTTTCACTGTAGTTGGTAAATCCTTCATGTACCCACATATCGGCCACATCTTTGGTAGTAATGCTATTACCAAACCATTCATGACCACTTTCATGTATAATAATAAAATCCCAACGTAAACCCCATCCCGTTCCACTTAAATCGCGGCCTAAATAGCCATTTTTAAAATGATTGCCATAGGCAACAGCGCTTTGATGTTCCATACCCAGGTATGGCGCCTGTACCAACTGGTAACCATCTTCATAAAATGGATAAGGGCCAAACCAATACTCAAAAGCCCTTAACATGGGCTTTACCTGTTTGAATTGTTGCCAGGCAATGCTGCTATCATAATCTAATACCCAATATTGTAATGTTAATAATCCGTTTGCCCCCATGAGCGTATCTTTTTTATTAACGTATTTCCCTATATATGGTATAATATCATAGTTGTTAATTGGATTTACTACCTGCCAGGTATATTTTTTTTTGTTGAATGAAGTTTTTCCAGAATAAATTAGCCTGCCATTGCCAACAGCCATTAATGTATCCGGTGCAATAATCGTTAATGTAGCACCGTTATCAGGTTCATCTCCCTGATAATCTTTACAGGGATACCACACACTGGCACCTAAACCCTGACAGGCAACAGTCATCCACGGCCTGTTTAAGAAGTCTGTCTTCCAAATCCATCCGCCATCCCAGGGTGGACGAACCGCTTCTCTTGGCTTACCATGATAATATACTGTAATTGAATCATGTGCTCCCAAACGATGGACGGGGAGGTTTTTTATAAAAATTACATTATCGGTTCGAATGAATGAAATGCTACGTTTTTGATGCACAATACTATCTACTTCTAAAGGCTGTTGCAAATCAACCTGCATGGTATTTACCGGCTTTACCACAGCATATTGTATGGTAACTTTACCCTGAATAGTTTTTGAGTCAAAATCAGGATTTACAGTAATGGCATAATGTAAAACATTCCACCATTTTCGCCGGGCATTATCACTGCCCCTGAGCGTATCGGCATGTGTAAAAGTAGCTTTGTTTTGCAAAAACTGACTAAAGCCCAATAGCGGAATTATAACCATTGCCGTTGCTAATAAAAGTTTATTGTGCATCTTTATTTTTAAAAAATTGGAAAAACTTATGCAGGCAATAAAGTTGCTACAAAAATATGGTTTTGCCAAGTGGCGATAATTAATACTGCTATTACCAAGCAGATTGGAAGATTGCCTGCCATACTGCAAACAACAATCAGGAACAGGTTTTTCTATACAGTGAAAGTACCGGTATTGCAACATTAGATCCCACTTTTGTCAAAAATCAGTCCATTATTTGGGCAGTGCATCAATTATACAATACATTGGTTGAGTTAGACAGTAATCCGCAAATAAAACCATCGCTTGCTAAAAGCTGGGAGATTAGCTCCAATGGCTTAATCTATACTTTTCACTTGCGAACAGATGTATACTTTCATAACAATGCTATTTTCACAGGTGGAAAAGGGCGTTTGTGTACTGCGCAAGATGTAGTAATGCAAGAAGGTAAAAATTTTGGCAGACAACCTTGTGGTACAGGCCCATTTCAAATGTATTTATGGCAAGATGGGGGTAGCCCCGATACTCCATAAAAATAAACATTATTTGGAAAAAGATGTAAGCGGAGAGGCATTGCCATATTTAGATGCCTTAAAAATTAGTTTTTATTAGAACTACGTAATACCAGAATTATACACTGAATTACTCAAATTACAAATTGTCATCAAAAACTATTCAACCCCTTTTTTTATTTTATTTTTAAACACTTTTTCAAATTTTTCCAGTTTTGGCCTAATGACGAAGCGGCAATAAGCTGCACCACCGTTGTTGTTATAATAATCCTGATGATATTTTTCTGCCGGATAAAAATTTTTAAAAGGCTCAACCGCAGTAATAATGGGTTTATTAAATGCAGCGCTTTTATCTAATGAAGCTTTGTATTGTTCTGCTTTTTCACGTTGCATATCATTGGTAAAAAAAATAACGCTTCGGTATTGCGGGCCTACATCAGCGCCTTGCTGGTTATAGGTTGTGGGATCGTGTGTTTTCCAAAATACTTCCAATAATTCATCAAAAGAAACAACTTTGGGATCATAAATAATCTGTGCTAATTCAACATGACCGGTATTTTTATCGCAAACCTGTTCATAAGTGGGATTAGCAACATGTCCGCCACCGTAGCCACTGTTCACTTCATATACACCATTCAGGCGTTGAAAAAAAGCTTCGGTACACCAAAAACAACCTTCGCCAAAATAAGCGGTATCGGTAGTTACACCGGCAGGAATTTGTTTATTATCCATATTATGAGTTTGATTTACTGTGGTAGTATTTGAAACCGGTTGTGCACAAGATAGGAGATAACCGGAAAAAAAAATGCTGCAAAATAAGTATTGTTTTAACCGCATAATGGTAATGTTATGAAATGATGATATAACAATGGCTATGAAAAATTGTTTACAGGTGCTGCATTGAAAGTATTTATTCAAAATATGCAGAACAAATTATTTAAAAAAATCTGCACTGCATGATATACACTACCTAATTAACTTTGCTTTATACAATTTGTTTTTCAAATTTATGCGTTTATATCCCGATTCAGCAGCATTTCAATTAGAGTTTGAAGCCGTTCAACAATTATTGGTGCAATATTGCAAAACAGCTTATGCCGCTCATAAAGCAGCAGCATTGCGTATTCATACCAAAAAAGACTTCATTGTATTAGCGCTGCAACAAGCTTATGAATTTAAATTGCTATTGCAGCAAAACCAATATTTTCCCATTGATTGCACAGTTAATTTACAAAGAGAAATCAAATTATTGGGTATTAGCGGTGCTACTTTATCGGGAGAGGAATTTCTTCAAATAAAAGGATTGGTACAAAATATTCAATCCATTTTTCGTTGGTTTGATGCTGAGAGAAGAGCGGCTTACCCCGGTTTAGCCAAAGTAATTGAAAACAGCTATTTCGAAAAAAACATCATTATTTTCATTGATGA
Organism: Bacteroidota bacterium; assembly: GCA_021824365.1. Taxonomy (GTDB): domain Bacteria; phylum Bacteroidota; class Bacteroidia; order Chitinophagales; family Chitinophagaceae; genus Hydrotalea. Next base: position 3,550 of record JAKAKY010000016.1, read on the forward strand.
AGTGATTGATGATAGTGGCCATGTAAAAGATAATGCCAGTGATGACTTACAAAGTATACGATTACGGTTATATAAAAAGAGAAATGAATTAAGAAGGGTATTTGACAAAGTGCTGCAAAAATTGTCGAAAGCCGGTTATACGGCCGATATTGAAGAAAGTTTTAGCAGTGGCAGAAGGGTAGTGGCCGTTTTTTCTGAACACAAACGACAAATTAAAGGTATTTTACACGGTGAAAGCGATAGCAGAAAAACAGCATTTATTGAGCCGGAAGAAACCATTGAACTGAACAATGATGTATATAGTTTAGAAAATGAAGAACGTGCAGAGGTACAACGAATTTTAAAAGCATTAACAGCCAAACTGAGTGCTTATGCCGCTTTGATGTCCAATTATCTACACCTGATTGGCATGTTTGATTTTATTAAAGCAAAAGCATTATTAGCAATAGAGATGAAAGGCGAAATGCCTGATATTATTGACAAATCAATGCTCCATTTAAAATTGGCTTATCACCCCATTTTGTTGTTAAACAATCAAAGAAATAAAAAACCTACTATTCCTGTTTCGATTGAGCTGAATGATGAAAAAAGAATTTTAATCATCAGCGGCCCCAATGCAGGCGGCAAAACAGTTACCTTGAAAACGGCGGGCTTAATTCAATTAATGATTCAAAGCGGTTTATTGGTTCCGGTGCATCCCCATTCACAAATTGGTATTTTTAAACAACTGTTTATTCATATTGGCGATACACAAAGTATTGAATTTGAATTAAGTACTTATTCATCCCACTTAATGCACATGAAGTATTTTATTGAGATGGGAAACGGGCGTACGTTATTTTTTATTGATGAATTAGGCAGTGGCAGTGATCCTAATTTAGGTGGCGCATTTGCCGAGGTAATTATGGAAGAGCTGTGCAGAAAACATGCCATTGGTATTGTAACAACGCATTACCTGAATTTAAAAATTATGGGTAATAAAACACCGGGCATTATTAATGGGGCAATGGCCTTCGATGAAAAAAAATTGCAACCCTTATATCAATTAATCATTGGGAAACCCGGTAGTTCTTATACCTTTTCTATTGCAGAAAGAATTGGACTCCCTGCTGCATTAATTAACCGTGCAAGAAAATTAGTAGATCAACAACACTTTAAATTAGACCAATTACTCAACAATACCGAGCAACACTTACAACAACTGCATTCAGAAAAAAATGAGCTAAAGCAATTAATGAAAGAAAATGCTGCATTGAAAAAAGAATTAGAAACTACCATTAACAAAGAAAAACACCGGCAGCAAATTGAGTTATTGAAACATCAGAACAAACTTTCAGAAGAAAAATTAGAATACCTCAAAAATATGGAGCGTAAGCTAAAACAAATTGTACTGGATTATAAAAAAGCGGAAGATAAAAATGAAGTTATTCGCAATTTAAAAAACTTGTTATTCCATAAAAATGAGGTAGCGCAAACCAAACAGGTAAAAAAAATAACGCATCAATATAAGGAAATTGCCACCAACATTTCAGAGGGTATGTTGGTAAAACTGAAAAAAAATTATCAGGTAGGAACTGTTAAAGAAATTAGAGGGAAACGAGCCATTGTGCAGGTTGGCCTATTACCCATGAATATTGAATTAGCCGATTTAGTGCCGGTTGAAAAGCAGATAGATAAGGAGATTACCACAATAGAAAAAAACAAAAACTAAATTATACTTCTTTCAACATCCATATATTACAACCTGTATGTCCGGATGCCCCCATTGGTGCATTCAAATACCTAAAACCAAATTTTTCATAAACAGTAACGGCTTTATTTAATTCAGGCATGGTTTCTAAATATACCTGACGGTATCCCATTTGCTTTGCTTTTTGCAAACAGGTATCTATTAATAATCGTCCCAAACCTTTACCTCTCGCAGTTTTATGTAAATACATTTTCACTAATTCGCAAACACCATCAGGCAGTCCTTCCGTTGGATAAATACCGGCGCCGCCTAATATATTACCATTACATACTGCTACAAAATAAACTGCTTCTTTATTGGCTGCAAATAATTCAAATAGATGATCAGTTGTTTCATCAAAATAAACCGTGCCGGGCTTATTGGCATTAAACTCTTTTAAGGCAGTTCTGATTATTTTGGCCAGTGCAACATTATCTTTTGGTTCAATCAACCTAATTACAATATCCTCCATGCTTTATTTTCTGATTAGTTTGTAGTAATTCATTAAAGCATTGGTAGATGAATCGTGGGTTGAAACAGGTTTATCATCTTTCAACTCCGGCAAAATTTTTCCGGCTAATTGTTTGCCTAATTCAACACCCCACTGGTCAAAGCTGAAAATATTCCAAATTACCCCTTGTACAAAAATTTTATGTTCGTACAGAGCAATTAAACTGCCTAATGAATAGGGTGTAACTTCTTTTAATAAAAAAGAGTTAGTAGGTTTATTACCTGAAAAAACTTTGAAAGGAACTATTTTTTTTACTTCCTCTTCATTGGTCATTACTTTCATCAACTCTTCTTTAACCTCTGCTTCTGTTTTGCCATTCATTAACGCCTCTGTTTGGGCAAAAAAGTTGGAAAGCAGTTTAGTATGATGGTCACCTAAAGGGTTATGACTGATAGCGGGTGCAATAAAATCGCAGGATATGAGTGGCGTACCCTGATGAATAAGTTGGTAGAAAGCATGCTGGCCATTTGTACCGGGTTCACCCCAAATAACAGGGCCGGTGGCATAATTTACCGGATTACCCATTCTGTCTACACTTTTACCATTACTTTCCATATTACCTTGCTGAAAATAGGCCGGGAAGCGATGCATATATTGGTCATAAGGTAATATTGCTTCGCTTTGTGCACCAAAAAAATTGATATACCATATACCCAGCAGTGCCATGATAACCGGAATATTTTTGTCAAATTTTTCTGATTTAAAGTGCTCATCTGCTGCAAATGCACCTTTTAATAATTGTTCAAAATTATCGTAACCAATGGTAAGTGCAATAGATAAACCAATGGCACTCCATAATGAATAACGGCCACCAACCCAATCCCAAAATTCAAACATATTGGCTTTGTCAATGCCAAATTTTATCACTTCTTTTTCATTGGTACTTAAAGCCACAAAATGTTTGGCTACATGTTCCTCATCTTTAGCGTATTGTAAAAACCAATCCCTCGCAGAATGCGCATTCGTCATGGTTTCCTGAGTAGTAAATGTTTTAGAGGCAATTAAAAAAAGGGTTTCTTCTGCCTTTACATTTTTTAAAATTTCAACTAATTGGGTGGCATCTACATTACTAACAAAGTAGGCCTGAATACCTTCTTTCCAATAGGGTTTTAGTGCTTCTGTAACCATTACAGGGCCTAAATCGCTACCCCCAATGCCAATATTGACAATATATTTAATCTTTTTTCCTGAATAGCCCTTCCAGGTACCATCATGTATCTGCTGGCAAAAAATTTTCATGTGGTTTAATACTTTTCGTACCAAGGGCATTACATCTTTACCATCCACTAAAATTGGAGTATCTGAAAAATTACGCAGAGCTGTATGCAAAACTGACCTGTGTTCGGTTTCATTGATTTTTAAACCGGCAAACATGGCATGAATGGCATCTTTTAAATGACACTCTTCGGCCAATTGCAAAAGTAATTGTAATGTTTTTTGGTTGATGATGTTTTTAGAATAGTCGAATAAAATATCCTGAAAGCTTATAGAAAACTTTTCAAATCTTTCTTTATCGGCAGCAAATAAATCACGCATGTGCCTGCGATTCATTTCTTCGTCATGATGTTTTTTCAGTAAAAACCATGCTTGAGTATTGGTAGGGTTGACTTTAGGTAGCATAACGTAACTAATTTTATTCGAAAATTCGTATTATTTCAGTTATAGGGCCTCAATTGCATCAATTGTTAATTGCACCATTAATGGGTGAATATCTAAATGCAACACCATTCTAACCTGAGTTGGTGAAATAGCCATTACTTTAATGTGCTGTTTTTCCATTGCCTCAACAAAAGCTTTGGGTGTAAAGCGCCCTTTTACTTCAAAAATGATAATATTGGTTTCAACGGGCATAATTTGTCCTACAAAATCTTTTTTTTGCAGGCATTCGGCAATGGCTTTAGTATGTTCATGATCTTGGGCAAGCCGTTTTACATGATAGTCGAGTGCATAAATACCAGCAGCAGCCAAATAGCCAGCCTGGCGCATTCCGCCTCCAAAAACTTTTCTTATTCGTCTTGCTTTTTGTATAAACGTCTGATTACCCAACAATACACTACCAACGGGTGCACCTAAACCCTTACTTAAACAAATAGAGATAGAATTAAAAAGTAAACCATAAGTAATTGGTGCTTCATTAGTAGCTATCAACGCATTGAATAAACGGGCGCCATCTAAGTGAAGTTTTAATTGATTTTGCTCACAAACCCGTTTAATGGCGTAAATTTCTTCAACACTATAACAGGCACCTCCGCCTCTGTTACTGGTATTTTCAAGACTTACTAATGTAGTTACCGGTTTATGCACATCGCTCGGGTTAATGGACTCGGCTACCTGTTGTGCAGTAATTCTACCTCGGTTACCTTGTATTAACCGAACTGATGCACCGCTATTGAAGGCAATTCCACCCACTTCATACAGGTAAATATGCGATAAAGCATCGCAAATTACCTCGTCCCCGGGTTGTGTATGCACTTTTATGGCAATTTGGTTGGTCATGGTTCCGCTGGGGCAAAATAAACCCGCTTCCATACCAAAAAGGGCAGCTGTTTTTTGTTCTAATTCATTAATAGAGGGGTCTTCCCCAAAAACATCATCTCCAACTTTGGCCGTAAACATGGCTTCTAACATAGCGGGGGTAGGCCGGGTAACAGTATCTGAGCGATAATCGATAATTGATGGCATAGATTTGCGAAGTTAAATGGGTTCAGATAAATTTCGATAAAGGTTAGGGAGATTTAATTTTTTTTAAAAATGCACTTTTTCGTAAAAACATTCGTTTAATCAGATGTTTTAACGTAGATTTGCACACTTTTGAAATTTATGAGGATAACTTTAACGCTATATCTGCAACCAAATGGCAACTTTTAGCGTCTAAATGTCGTTAGTAAATAAATTGTAACTATATACTATGAGGCAGCTCAAAATTGCAACCCAGATTACCAACAGAGATTCTCAGGCCGTAGAAAAGTATCTGCAGGAAATTTCTAAAATTCCAATGATCACTCCCGAAGAGGAAACAACACTGGCCCAGAAAATTAAAATGGGTAATCAGAGAGCGCTCGACAAATTGGTGCAGGCCAACTTGCGTTTTGTGGTTTCAGTAGCTAAGCAGTACCAGCACCAGGGCCTATCACTTAGCGATTTGATTAACGAGGGTAACCTCGGCTTAATAAAAGCGGCACAACGCTTTGATGAAACCAAAGGTTTCAAATTTATTTCTTATGCTGTGTGGTGGATTCGCCAATCGATACTACAGGCATTGGCAGAGCAGGGCAGATTAGTCCGCTTGCCTCAAAACAAAATTGGCACTTACAACAAAGCCAATAAGGCTTATATGGCTTTTGAACAAGAGCATGAACGTGAACCTTCTACTGAAGAGTTAAGCGAAATTCTGGAAATGAGTGAAACAGAAATCAACAACATTTTCCAAAGCAATACCCGCCATACTTCCTTAGATGCACCGGTTCATGAGGCAGAAGATGTAGCAATGGGCGATTTATTGGAGGGAAGTGATGACACCGATGATGATGTGATGAAAGATTCTTTAAGAGAAGAAATCAGAAGGGTACTAAAATCACTCAGCCCACGTGAAGCTGAAATTGTAAATGCTTACTTTGGTTTAGATGGAGAAAATGGCGTAACTATTGAACAAATAGGCCAAAAATATGATCTTACCAAAGAACGTATCCGCCAGATTAAAGAAAGAGCCATTAAGCGCTTACAAAAAGCCAGGTATAGCAATGCATTAAAAGCTTACCTTGGTTAATTGCAAATAGCGAATTTTAAAATTCCCCTGTTAGAAGCAGGGGTTTTTTATGGGCTAAACTTTAAGTACACATTTCAAGCCCATCATTCCCTAACTTTGCAAAAATTTTTTAAGCATGGATAACCAACAATCAGAAAAAATACATGTACTCATTATAGGATCAGGACCGGCAGGGTATACTGCCGCCATTTATGCAGCCAGGGCCAATATGAAGCCGGTATTATACCAAGGCATACAACCAGGTGGACAATTAACCATTACTACTGAAGTAGAAAACTATCCCGGATACCCCAATGGCGTTCAAGGGCCTGATATGATGGTAGATTTTGAAAAACAGGCTTCCAGAATGGGTGCTGATATTAGATATGGTATTGCCACAAAAGTAGATTTCAGTGCACAACCCTATAAAGTATGGATTGATGATGAAAAATTAATAGAAGCTGATGCGGTAATCATTTCTACCGGAGCCTCTGCTAAATGGTTAGGCTTGGAAAGTGAGCAGCGCTTAAATGGGTACGGTGTAAGTGCCTGCGCCGTTTGTGATGGGTTTTTCTTTAAGGGAAAAGAAGTAGCTATAGTTGGCGCCGGTGATACTGCTGCTGAAGAAGCGCTTTACTTATCAAAACTATGTACTACCGTGCACATGATTGTGCGCAGAGCCCAAATGCGTGCCAGTAAGATAATGCAGGAAAGAGTACTCAGTGCTCCTAATATTAAAATATACTGGAACAGCGAAACAGAAGAAATTTTAGGTGATAAAAAAGTTGAAGCTGTCCGCATCAAAAATCATATTACCAACTCAACAGAAACCGTACCTGTCAGTGGCTTCTTTGTTGCCATTGGCCACCAGCCTAATAGTGACATTTTTAAACACTGGATACAAATGGATGAAACCGGCTATATTCAAACCATACCGGGTACCACTAAAACCAATTTAGAAGGGGTTTTTGCAGCAGGCGATGTACAGGATAAAAATTACCGCCAGGCTGTTACTGCAGCAGGTTCAGGTTGTATGGCAGCATTAGATGCAGAACGTTATTTAAGTGCAAAGGGACTTGTTTAAATTGTCATTATGCTATCAATTTACCTGAATAATGTGATTTTTTGGGCTTACCACGGTTTATATAAAGAAGAAAAAATAACCGGAAATGAGTTTGAAGTGAATATGAAAGTTGATTATACAACTTCAAGGCCTGCTTCCTTTCAAACCATTCAGGATACCATTAACTATGTTGCACTATTTAAAATAGTGCAACATAGAATGGAAAAAGCAACTCCTTTATTAGAAGCCATTGCTTTAGATATTGCTTACGAAATACTGACTGAATTTGCTATGGCTGAACGAGTAATGATTTCTATCAAAAAGTTAAATCCGCCCATACCTGATTTTAAAGGTTCAGTAAGTGTTAGTTTTGAAATAGATCGCCATCAATTTAATCAGGCATCATAGCCGTATGATTAAATTTGTATCTATTCAGTACATTAACTCTCTTCAAATATGCAAAAAAGCAGGATATACCTCATTGCTATTTTTACGCTCACTTCATTTTTTTTTCAGTTGGCATCAGCGCAGGATGTTCCTTTATTATTTAAACAAGCTGCCAATGCAGAAATTGGTTTAAACGAACAACAGGCATTGGATATTTATAAAAAAATTTTAGTATTAGCGCCTGATAATTTGAACGCCCTGGTAAAAGCCACCGAATTAAGTTGTTCAACCGGTGAACGATTGCCCATTGCCAATGATAAACGCATCACTTTTCAATCGGCTTTAGCTTTTGCACAACGTGCGGTTGCGGCACACCCTGAAACTGCCGAAAGCTACTACGCATTGGCATTGGCTTCTGCTAAAATGACGGAAGTTGAAAAAGATAAAAAAATTTTAGTGCAATACGTTAAAGACATTAAAATCAATGCAGACAAAGCTTTAAGAATCAATCCTAATTTAGGAATGGCCAATTTTGTAGAAGGCCGCTGGCATTATGAAATGAATCAGTTGAACTGGGCAAAAAAATTAGCGTTGAAAACCATGTATTCGGGGGGTATGCCACCTACCAGCTATGATTCTGCCATTGTTTACTTAGAAAAATGCAGGCAAACTGAACCTTATTATGTTTTGAATTACCTCATATTGGCCAAAAGCTATCAAGCTAACAACAACCCTACTAAAGCCATTGAGGTAACAAAGCAATTGGTAAAATTACCCATTAGAACACCGGATGATGCCACACTAAAAACTGAAGGTCAAAAATTACTGGATTCATTACAATAGTTTTAATTAAAATGCCTTTTGTTGCCAATTCCCTTTTTTGATGTACCAATAGGAGGGTATGAAAAGCAATATCCAATACACCCATTCACTACCCCAACCGATAGTAATGGGCAAATGCCATTTTTCTAAAGTAAAATAACTATATAAACAGTACATAATTATCGCAAAAAATTCAATCAGTAAATTAATCCGTGTACTACCCGTTCCTGTAACTGCATTCAGCCAAATAGTAGAAATAGACATCAGTACCAGTGCGCTTGATACAACTCGTAATACAGGAATGGCATGGTGAATAAAATCATCTCCCTGGCCATAAAATGATAAAAATAGAACGGGGAAAATATTAATGAGCAGGCAAATAATACCGGCAAACAAAACAGATAGTTTCATTATTTTGATGATAAGTCCTTCTACCTGTTGGTGTAATCCCTGACCAATAATGTTACTAACCATGGTATTCGATGCCGCTGCAAAAGCCCATGTAAAACATCCAAAAAAACCAAAAATATTGCGCATAATATTAGATATGGCCAAATCCATTGAGCCGTGATGTTCAATTAATATATAAAAAAATTCCCAGCTAATAATGCTTAAACAAAACTGTGCAATAAGCGGAGCGGATAAACGAAAAATTAACATAATATTTTTTTTGTCAAATCCCCACGATTTAAACAGCTGCAACTGCCGGTCAATTCCTTTTTTTCGAATAACAAAATAAATAGCAAATAATCCGGTAAATTCTGCAATAATGGATGAGTAGGCAGCTCCATTAAAACCTAAATCCGGGAACCCCCATTTGCCAAAAATGAGTACATAATCAAAAAAAACATTGGCAAAAGATTCTGCTGCAGTACCAATAATTAAATATTTACTCTGATTGGTACCTACCAATACTGCATTGCGCAATTGATACATGTATAAAAAAATAAGCCCAAAAATCCGGATGCGTAAAAACTTTACAGCCATATTTACATGCAACGGATTACTGAGGGTGCGTTCCAAAATAACCGGTACCAAAAACCAGGTAATAATAATTCCAATAAAGGATAAAATGAAGGATATTCTAACACCTTGTGCAAACAAATTGCCAATAGCATCAATTTTGTTTTCGCCGGCTCTTCGGGCAATAATGGCCTGCATACCATTATTTAAACCTATGCCTATTACGGCAAAAATTAGATAATAAACACCTGTAATGCCTGCAACAGCTAACTGCTGTTCGCCCAAATGCCCTAAAAATATATTGTTGATAATAAAGTTGAGCTGCGGTACCAGGGTTGCAGCAGCAATGGGTAAAGCTATTTTTAAGATTTGTTGATTGGAAGTAGTTACCCTATAGTCGGCTGTAACATTAGCAGGCTTACTCATATTCATAGCAAATCTACAGTTTTGTGGAGATTCGTTTTAGATATTCTGTATGTATCCTTTTTTTAGCCAGTAATTGTATATTTGAACAATGGTTGAAAAAGAAATCAGTCAATACAGCCTCAACAGAGAAGAACAATCAGCAACAGAAAAGCAACTGACTATTGAGGTTGGTTTACATTATATTGCATTAATTGAATCAACAATTGGCACCGCATCTATTAGTGCATTGGAATTATTTACTTTTCAAAAAATTGAAAACGACTGGTATTTGATTTTTCAGGAACTGCGTTTACAATCAATTTTATTTGATTTGCCCTATCATACCAAACAAATATTCATCAATGGATTTGAGCAAACCATTATTCCCAAAAGTTTGTACACTGCATCGGCAGCACAATCATCATTAACATTAATGTATGGTTGGAATAATATGCAAATAAGTACCGATTGCTTAACATCATCTGATAATAATTTGTTTATATCTGCTCAAATTCCACAAAGTTTGCAACAAATGTTGGTTGGCACTTTTTCAAATACACCTGTATACAATAGTTTACGCAAACAAATTGAATTGGCATTGCAACAATCCATCAACTTTTCTAATTATTGGCTTATTTATTTTTATCCGGGAAGTTTTTCTATTGTTAACATTCAGCAACAACAGTTACAAACGGCAGCACATTTCGGTTATACTTGTGTGGAAGATGTGGTTTACCAAATAGTTGCACTTTTAAATACTTACTCAGATTCCAAAATTGCATTGAAAGTAGCAATAAGTGGCATCATCAATGAATCAGATGAGGTGTATGCTGCTTTAAAAAAAATTATTCCTGAAATACAGTGGCAGTCAGCCTTGCCCGAACAGGAAATATTCATTGAAAAACATTATCATCCGGAACATTATTTACTACCTTTTTTTAACATCATACTATGAGGATTATTTCAGGCCAATGGGGAGGAAGGAAAATAAAACCGCCTGCAAAAATACCTTTTACCCGACCCACTACCGATATTGCCAAAGAAGGGCTTTTCAATATTTTACAAAACCGCATGAGCTTTGATGGTATTCATACTTTAGACTTATTTGGCGGCACCGGAGCCATTAGTTATGAGCTGGCCAGCCGTGGAGCGGCCTTTCTTACCGTTGTTGAAAAAAATAATACAATGGCCAGTTTTATTCAAACCAATATGCAGCAATTGGGTGCACAGCCCAACCAGTTTCAAATATTAAAACAGGATGTGTTTAGTTTTTTAAACTCCTGCACAGAAAAATATCATTTTATTTTTGCAGGGCCACCTTATGCTTTAGACAATATTGACGATTTGCCTACTATTATTGTAGCCCAAAAAATGATACTATCCGAAGGCTATTTTGTGTTAGAGCATACACCACGCAATAACTACCAAAAATTTAAAGGCTATCAGTTTGAACGGAATTATGGCACTACTATTTTTTCTTTTTTTACAACGGATGATGCAGATTGAGTAGATGTGCAAATGAATCATTGTGGCAGCATCAACCACCACCATTTTTTTTTGATTGAAGTATTGTTTTTTATGGCAACAAAACCAATTTTTATAACAGGTATAGGCACCGGAGTAGGTAAGTCTTTAGTTAGCGCTATTATAACTGAAGCATTGCAGGCAGATTATTGGAAACCTATACAGGCAGGCCTTGACGATGGCACAGATGCAACAACTGTTCAACAATATATTTCCAATTCAAATACTACGGTTCATCAAGAAGCCTATCAATTAAAAATGCCTGCATCACCGCATATTGCTGCTGCAGCCGAAAATATTGTTTTAGAAATCAACACCATTCAAAAGGCAATGCCTGTTACCAACAATCTCTTTCTCGTTATGGAAGGGGCAGGAGGATTAATGGTTCCAATTAATCAGCATCAATTTATAGCCGATGTAATCAAAGCGCTGAATGTACCGGTAATTTTAGTGAGCAGAAATTATTTAGGCAGCATTAATCATTCCTTATTAACAGCAATGGTTTGTAAACAATATAACCTGCCTGTAATAGGATGGGTTTTTAATGACCATTATTTGCATTATGAACAGGAAATTGTAAACTGGTCCGGTTTTCCGTATATAGGAAGCATTCCATTTACCGAACAACCCAACCGGCAATTTGTGCAGGAACAGGCAACAAAAATTAAAGAGCGTTTGATTGAATTATTATGAACAAGAACGAATTACGAAAATTATATTTACAAAAAAGAACATCAATTTCAGAAAAAGAGAAACTGATTGGAGAAGATTTAATGTTGCTGCAATTCCAACAACTGAATTTTAGCGATATTCAATATGTGTTGAGTTACTGGCCATTAGCTACTTCCAATGAACCCAACACACATTTATTTACCGGTTATCTGAAACACTTGTATCCCAATATACAAATTGCCTATCCGGTTACCCATCCAACCAATTATACCATGCAGGGAATATTAACAAATGAGCATACACAATTTGTTCCAAATCAATGGGGTATTTACGAACCAACGGAAGGGGATTTGTTAATACCGGAGAGAATAGACATGGTGTTTGTGCCTTTAATTACTTTCGATACTGCTGGCTACAGAGTAGGTTATGGTAAAGGATTTTATGACCGGTTTTTAACAGATTGCCGCAAAAATGTTGTTACAATTGGCTTATCTTATTTTGAACCCGTAACTAAAATAAGCGATATCCAATCTTTTGATGTACCTTTAAACTATTGTATTACTCCTCAGAACAGGTATGAATTTTAATGCTTTCTTTCTAAAATCATTCAGGGTACTGCTTCTGCCCTTTGCAGTTTTGTATGGTGCTATTGTTTTTATCAGAAACAGGTTATATGATAAAGGGATCATATTACAGGAAACATCTTTTAATTTTCCACTCATTTGCGTTGGTAATATTGCAGTAGGAGGCACCGGCAAATCGCCAATGGTAGAATATTTATTGAACCAATTGCAACCTAAGTATAAAATAGCAACACTAAGCCGCGGATACAAACGTAAAACAAAAGGCTATGCTTTAGCGAATGAACAAACTACCGCACTCGAAATTGGTGATGAGCCCATGCAGTTTTATTTAAAATTTCCAGATGTACCGGTAGCAGTTGGCGAAGAGCGGTTAGTAGCCATTCCGCAATTACTGCATGATGTGCCCGATTTGCAAGCCATTATTTTGGACGATGCTTTTCAACACCGGGCAGTAAAAGCCGGTTTAAATATTGTGCTTACAGAGTATAATAATTTGTATATATACGATTTTTTTTTGCCAACCGGCGATTTACGTGATGAATGGCGTTCTGTTAAAAGAGCAGATATTATTATTATTACCAAATGCCCAAATGATTTATCGGTTGAAAAAAAACAAAAATTATTGCGTAACCTACATCCATTACCAAAACAACAGGTATATTTTACAACAATTGAATATGGCACACCGTATCATATTTCACAACACACAGAAAGGCCCATCACTGAAAAAGATGAAGTATTATTAGTTTGTGGCATTGCAAATCCCAAACCATTAAAAGATTATTTATTGCAAATAGCGGCCACCTATTATCAGAAAAACTATACCGATCATCATATTTTTACTATTGACGACTTAAGAGAAATCGTTGAAAAATTTAAATCAATTGATGTTCCTCAAAAAATGATACTCACCACAGAGAAAGATGCAGTCCGCCTCACCAAATTCAAACAGGAATTAGTAGATTTACCATTATATGTACTTCCCATCAGGCATCAATTTTTATTTAATGAAGCTGCATTGTTTGAATCTGCCATTGAGCATTTTATCGGCAACTTTAGCAACAAAAACAACACATGAGTAAGCCAAAAAACAAAAAACATACTACTAAACATACCCATAAATCATTAATAGAAACAGGCGTTTTAGAAATTACCAGAAGCGGTATTGGCTATGTTGTAATAGCCAATGGCAGCGGCGATATTTTAGTACGGCAAGGCAATTTTAATACAGCTTTGCATGGTGATACCGTAACCGTTAAAGTAATTAAAGAAAGCAGCACCACCAAAAAAAAAGAAGGAAGAATTGTTGATGTATTATCAAGAAGACAAACTGAATTTGTGGGCCACCTGCAATTATCAACCAACTTCGCATTTTTTATACCGGATACAGAAAGGCCAATGCCCGATATTTTTATTCCGTTAGATAAATTAAACGGCGCTAAACACAAAGAAAAAGTTATTGCCCGATTAACAAAATGGAATAAAGATGACAGAAAACCGGAAGGTGAAATCATCAGCATCCTTTCAGCAGAAGATGAAAATGATGCCGCCATGAAAGATATCCTGGCGCAAGCAGGTTTTCCGCTTGCATTCGATAAAAATGTGTTACAGGAAGCAGCCAATTTACCTGTTGTATTAGATAAAAAAGAAATTGAACAAAGGCATGATTGCAGAGATATTTTAACTTTCACTATCGACCCCGTTGATGCCAAAGATTTTGATGATGCTATTTCCATCAAAAAAATAAAAAATAATTTGTATGAAATTGGTATTCATATTGCGGATGTAAGTTATTATGTACAACCTGAAAGTGTTTTAGATGAAGAGGCCTATAAAAGAGCCACATCAGTTTATTTGCCCGACAGGGTAAACCCCATGTTGCCTGAAAAAATTTCAAACGAATTGTGTTCACTTCGCCCACATGAAGATAAGTTTACCTTCTCGGTTATTTTCGAAATTACTGCAGCCGGAGAAGTTAAAAATCATTGGATTGGAAGAACCGTTATTCACTCTGATCATCGCTTTACTTATGAAGACGTGCAAACTATCATTGAAAACGAAGAAGGATTATATGTGGAACAAATTTTGCTGTTGAATAGCATTGCACAAAAATGGCGCAAGCAAAGATTTCAGAAAGGCGCTATCAATTTCTCTTCTCAGGAAGTACGTTTTATTTTAGATGAAAAAGGGAAGCCCATTGGTATTACGGTAAAAGAAAGTAAAGAAGCACATCAATTGGTAGAAGAATGTATGTTATTGGCCAATAAAACAGTAGCAGAATTTGTTGCCAAAACAAAAACAAAAGAGGATAAAGAAATACCCTTTCCTTACCGGGTACATGATAAGCCCAATGAAGATAAACTAACCCCTTTTATTGCATTTGCAAGAAAATACGGTCACCAGTTTAATATTTCTACTCCCGAAAAAATTGCACAAAGTTTTAATGATATGCTAAAGGCTGTGCATGGCTTACCCGAACAACACGTGTTAGAGCAGTTGGGCATCAGAACCATGTCGAAAGCCATTTATACTGAAAATAATATTAGCCATTACGGATTAGGCTTTATATATTATTGCCATTTCACATCTCCCATACGCCGCTATCCGGATATATTGGTGCATAGGGTTGTAGCATCGATTTTAAGAAAAAAACCGATGATTGATAAAAAAATGGAAGAGAAATGTAAACATTGCAGTGAAAGAGAGCGTGCTGCTATGGAATGTGAAAGAGCCGGCAATAAATACAAACAGGTGGAATTTATGAAAGCCCGTTTGGGTGAAACTTTTGCAGGTGTGGTAAGTGGTGTAGCCGGATTTGGATTTTGGGTGGAAACAGTTGAACACAAATGTGAAGGATTGATAACTATTGTAAGCTTAAATGATTATGATGAATTTAGATTGGTAGAAGCAGATTATGCCTTAGTAGGCAGAAGAAGCGGCCGGCAATTTAAAATGGGCGATAAAGTGATGATTAGAGTAGTGGCAGCTAATTTAGAAAAAAGGCAATTAGACTATGAATGGATTCCGGGTAGTGAAGTTAAAAAAGGGAGAGGAGCTGACAGAAAAGTAGAAAAAGCAAAAAAAAGAAAACAGAAATAAATTATATCATCCTTAAAAACAACCAACATGTTTACTAAAAAAACAATCCTGTCGGCATTAGCTTTTTGTACAGCCTTCAGCCTGTTTGCACAAACCGATCCAAAAGAAACCGAACAATGGTCGCCAGCACCACCTATTGTAACGCCGGGTATGTCTGCATTCACCAACCCACCTTCTGATGCCATTATTTTGTTTGATGGAAAAAATTTAGATGCATGGAAAAATGCCAACAATCCCTCTCAACCAGCGGATTGGCTGGTATCTAAAGGCATACTTACCGTAAACAAAAAAGCAGGCAATATTCAAACCAAAGAAACTTTTACCGATTATCAATTGCATATTGAATGGCGTGTACCCGCCGATATTGAAGGAGAAGGCCAGGCAAGAGGGAATAGCGGTTTATTCCTCGCCTCAACCGGCCCGGGCGATGCAGGTTATGAATTACAAATTTTAGATAACTATAACAATACAACGTATGTAAATGGACAAGCAGGTAGCATCTATAAACAATTTCCTCCATTGGTAAATGCCTGCAGAAAACCCGGTGAATGGCAGTCGTATGATATTGTTTGGACAGCACCACGTTTCAATGAAGATGGTTCATTAGCATCTCCTGCCCGTATTACTGCTTTTCAAAACGGAGTACTCATACAAAACAACACAGTATTAAAGGGCCAAACATTATATATCGGTAAACCTTTTTACAAAGCACATGGCCCCGCACCCATTAAATTACAGGCACATGGGGATAAAAGTAAGCCTATCAGTTTTAAAAATATTTGGATTCGTAAGTTGAGCTAACACTTATACTAATTTTAAAGCCCATTATAAAATGCCCATCTTTTTCATTAAAAATGTGGCATTTTTATTTTGGGCAATCCCTCTACGCAATACATAATCAAAAATTAAATGATTGTTTTCAATGGTGCTTTCAAAACAATAACTGGTAATATTATTTGGATAGCTTTCTTCCAATGTATTCAATTTTAAATCGTGTGTGGCAAATAAAACAATACAGGGTTGTTGTATTAATTGCAAAATAAATTCGGCTGATCCTTCATATTTATCAGCTGAATTGGTGCCACGTAAAATTTCATCAATTAAAATTAATGCCGGATAATTGGTAGCTATTTGCGTTTTAATATAAGCCAGTTTTTGCAGTTCAGCCATAAAATAAGAAGTGTTTTCCTGCAATGAGTCTGAAATGCGAATACACGAAAACAAATACATAGGTGTAAACAAAAAATTTGCTGCGCAAACAGGTGCCCCCATTTCGGCTAAAAGTAAATTACTGCCTATGGTTCTTAAAAATGTACTTTTCCCACTCATGTTGGAACCTGTGACGAGTAATACTCCGGCCTCTTCAAACTGAAAAGAATTGGTAACCATTTGCTTTGCAGAAAGTAAAGGATGGCCAATGTTCAAAGCTGTGATACTTAATCCTTCTGCTTTTATTCCAGGGTACACAAATGTGGGATGGTTATATGCAAACAAGGCAATACTATTAAGGTATTCAATTTCGCCAATGGTTTCTAACCATCCTTTTAATTTACTTTGATGAGCATTATGCCAACTATTTAATAAAACGGCACAATGCACATCATACATCAATAAACTATTCAAAAGGGTAGTTGCCAATAAATTGGAGCGTTGATGAATCAAATTGGCGATAAAAGAAAGCTTAGAAATACTTTTAGAAGCTTCATTTGATATAGTAATTGTTCGTTGTAAAATAGCATCATTGTTAGCGGGTACATGGGTAAATATTTTGAATAGCCTGCTATACGTTTGCAAAACTTCTTGCTGTTTGCCTATATTCGCAAAAGCCATACCGTTATGTTTCCCCACAAAGAATACATGTAACCAATTCAGCACAATACAAACAGATAGTAAGGTATAATTACCGGTATCTAAAGTGTAAAAAAGTGCTATAATAGAAAAGGCAGGTAATACAAATCTAATACGGTTAAAATAAGTTCGATTTTTGAATGGTATATATTGCTTCATCCATTGCTCAAGCGCTGTAATATGTTCGGTTGATTCGTTTTTATGCAATAGGGCAGATGCTATCCACTCCTCAATAAGAGCATATTGCTGACTATAAGTTTGTATAGCCGATTGATATGCTTCAATTTTTTCTTTTTGTAACATTGGGTTACGAAAATGCTGATACAAAGCCTGCTTACCCAACCAGGTGGTAGTTCTATTCAATAAATGAAATAAAGAATGTTTTCCAAAAATATCTAAATCAACAAAATACCCTTCGTTCAAAACAAATTCACTACCATCATCAAAAGCGTTGCCATTTTCATGCAAAACATTCCATTCATTTTTTGCCAGCCATAATTTATTCTGGAATATTTGTCTTTTATTATTAAAATGGGCATGTGTGGAAATTAAAGCAAGAAAGCCAGCTAACCCCAGGAACGACAACCATAACAATGCCTGTTGATGAGTATAAAAATATTGGTACAACAAGTACAACCAGGCTATAAAAAACAAAGCACGTAATAGTGCAATGAAGTTGATTTTATTTTTTAACTGATGTACCGCTAAAGTATAATTCTCAATTTTATTTTGATAAAAAGTATCTAACTGAGCATAAGTGTGGTTCATAAAATGTTATATAGCATGCGTTGAAGTAGTGAAACATACGCCTTCCTTTTCCAAAATCGGTAAAACTGCATTATAAATTTCCGGATGTGCAGGTATGTGTAACCCCTTTAAATAAAGCTGGTTATTTAACAAAAGAGTGGCAGCAATACCTAAGGGTAAGCCTACCGTTTTAGCCATTGCTGTATGTACCGCATTTTCACCTGTCACTTTTAATTCGGCGTGGTGATAATATTTTTTTCCACTCAATGTGTATTCAATTTCATGAATCATCAACACCAAATCCTTATCGTTGGGTTGCATAGCCCATTTGGTTTCTAAAATAAATTGAAATATTTCTGCTGCCGTACAAATGCCTTTGTTAATGTACAAATTATCGTCAAACCAGCCTATATCTTTAATAACATGATTTAACAGCGGCACAGCAGATACCCATTTATATTCACCCTTTTTAAATTCATCTAAAGGTTCTATTTTTTTAAAATGCTTTTTATAAAATGCGGCAAAAGATAAGCCATTCGTATCATATCGATACTCTTCACTGGTTAACTTAGAATTAACAATCCATTCCCAGTAGCCGCAAAAATGGTTATGCCGAATAGTAGTTCGTTTAAAGGTTGCTACTTCTGTTAATCCATATTGCTCCATGTAATGCAATGAATCTCTGTTGGGGTAACAACTTAAATGGGGAATTGATGCATTTTTGAGTTCAACACAATGTAGAAAGATCTGCTCATAAGGAATTTGCATAATGGTATTATTCTCTTTGAATATAGCACCGGCTTTACCCGCCATTACAACATTTCTGGGATTCCAGCTAATTTTATAATGCCAGGCATTATCATCGCTTTCCGGTGCCACCAAACCGCCGCAATGCGATTGAAAGGAGGTGATACGTCCACCCTTTTGTTGAATGGCAGCTATCATTTGCATGGCACTCATATGGTCAATACCCGGATCTAAACCCATTTCACACAAAAAAAGTAACCCCTTTTCCTGAACAGATGCAGCCAGTTGCTTTATATTGTCATCCACATAACTGGCTGTTAATAAATGTTTATTCCATTCCAAACAATCTTTTGCCACAATAAAATGCAAAGCAGCAGGTAGCATAGAAATGACAATATCTGCTTGTTGAATCAATGCAATGCGTTGTGTTGCATCTTCAATTACAATTCCAACTGCTTTTACCAAACTATGTTCCCCTATTTTTTCAGCAGCAACCGCTGCATTTGCATCGGCTACCGTAACCAGCCATTGGTATTGCGTAGCCACTTTTTTTAAATAATCAATTAATGCGGTGGCCGATTTGCCAGCACCAAACAATAAAATATTTTTCATATATAAGATATAACTAAAAGTCAGGTGAGCAAAATAATTTGCTGACAATTATTTCAAAGATATTATGAATCAGGGTTAAGAAAGACCTCTAACACAAAATACCATTATTTCATCGTTCATCATTTGTATATATCCTGTGTGGAAAAATCTGTGAAAAAACGAGACGAATTACCTGATTTTAGCTGTAAAAAAGCTATCTTCGCCATCCTGTAAAACCTAGTTATTTTGGTTTTTAGGATTATTTATCTCATTAGTACTACATAAGATACATGGAAGAAAATTTATTGCCCGAGAAAACAAACGATAACGACCGTATTATTCAGGTAAATATCGAGGAACAAATGAAAACCGCCTACATTGACTACTCAATGTCGGTGATTGTAGGAAGAGCCTTACCCGATGTAAGAGATGGCTTTAAACCTGTACACAGAAGAGTGTTGTTTGCCATGCACGAATTAGGCAACAGCAGCAATAAGCCCTATAAAAAATCAGCCCGTATTGTAGGTGAAGTAATGGGTAAATATCACCCGCATGGCGATGCTTCCATTTATGATACATTAGTACGTATGGCACAAGAATGGACCATGCGGAATGTAATGGTAGACAGTCAGGGAAACTTTGGTAACCAGGATGGTGATCCACCGGCTGCCATGCGTTATACAGAGGTACGTTTACACCGCTTTGCCGAGGCTATGTTGGAGGATATTGAAAAAGAAACTGTAGACTTCCAACTAAACTTTGACGATTCATTGCAGGAACCTACTGTTCTTCCAACCAGAATTCCACAATTATTAGTAAATGGCAGCAGTGGTATTGCCGTTGGGATGGCTACGAATATGATGCCCCATAACCTAAGTGAAGTAGTGGACGGTTGTGTTGCATACATACAAAACCGCGATATTACTATTGAAGAATTAATGCAATATATTAAAGCACCCGATTTTCCTACCGGCGGTGTAATTTATGGAATGGAAGGTGTAAAGCAGGCATTTTTAACGGGCCGAGGCAGAGTAATGGTGCGCGGAAAATGCCATATTGATACAAAACCCAGTGGTAGAGAGCAAATTGTAATTACAGAAGCTCCTTACCAGGTAGGTTTAGATGCACTAACAGACAAAATTGGTCAATTGGTGAATGATAAGACCATTGATGGCATTGCGCATGTAAACAATGAGAGCAACAGCAGGGAAGGAACCAGGATTGTATTGGATTTAAAGCGCGATGCAGTTGCTAATGTCATCATTAATCAATTGTATAAATATACCGAACTGCAAACCAGTTATGGCATTAATAATGTAGCTATTAACCACGGTAGGCCTAAAATTATGAATTTAAAAGACCTTATCAGTGAATTTATTCAATTCAGGATGGAGGTGGTTACCCGCAGAGCTAAATTCGATTTAAGAAAAGCTGAAGAAAGGGCACATATTTTAGAAGGATATTTAAAAGCATTAGACCATTTAGATGAAGTAATTGCGCTCATCAGAGCCAGCCAAACGCCCGATGAAGCAAAAGCTGTTTTAATGCAAAAAAGTGCTGAAGAAAAATGGTATCTGGCGCAAGAATTGTTTGCAGATGTTTCATTAGAACTATATCAACAAGCTGTTGGTCTTTCAGAATTACAAGCCAAAGCCATTTTGGAACTGCGTTTACAACGCCTCACCGGCATGGAGCGCAATAAAATTATCGATGAATTCAATGGCCTTATTAAAATCATTCGCCATTTGAAAGAACTATTGGCTGATGAAGGCCTTCGTTACGAATTAATTTCGAAAGAGCTGATTGAAATAAAAGAAAAATTTGGCGACAAAAGACGTTCAGAAATTCAGTACCTGGCGGAAGAAATGAATATGCTTGATTTTATTAAAGAAGAAGATGTGGTGATTACTATATCGCATTTAGGATATATAAAACGCACTACGGCAACGGAATACCGTCAGCAAAAAAGAGGTGGAAGGGGAGCTATTGGTACCAAAACAAGAGAAGAAGATTTTGTAGAACATCTTTTTGTGGCATCTACACATGATACCATGCTCATATTTACCGAAAAAGGCCGTTGTTTTTGGTTGAAAGTGTATGAAATCCCCGAAGGTGAGAAACAAAGCAAGGGCAGAGCTATCCAAAATTTAATTCAAATACCGCAGGATGATAAAGTAAAAGCTATTTTGAATGTGAATAATCTGGATGATAAAGCTTCACTTCAAGATAAGTTTATTGTACTTTGTACCAAAAGAGGCATCATTAAAAAAACACATTTAGAAGATTTTAGCCGCCCACGTGCTACAGGTGTTATTGCCATTACTATTAATGAAGGAGATGAACTAATAGAAGCCAAAGTAACCAATGGTAATCATGAAATTATGTTAGCGGTAAAATCGGGTAGAGCCATTCGATTCCCGGAAATAAAAGTAAGGCCAACCGGACGTGGTGCCATTGGCGTGCAGGGAATTGAGGTGGATGATGCTACCGATGAAGTGGTTGGCATGGTATGTGTTGATAAAGCCGATAAAAGCAAAACAATTTTGGTAATTAGTGAAAAAGGGTTTGGTAAACGAACACCATTAATTGATGCAGACGGCGAAGATGTGTATCGCATAACAAATAGGGGTGGTAAAGGGGTAAAAACCATTAATGTTACTGAAAAAACAGGTAAATTAGTGGGCATAAGGGCAGTAGAAGATACGGAAGATTTAATTATTACCTGTAAATCAGGTATCACTTTGCGAACACCCATTGCCAATATTAAAGAGGCAGGCCGTGCAACACAGGGTGTTATATTAATCAGATTAGATGCAGATGATGCCATTGCAGCCATCTCAACTATTGAAGAGCAGGAAGTTGAACCGGAGGTTATTACTGAACCAAATGAAAATAAAGGTTTGGTGGATTTAACAAATCATACACCAAATGAAGATGATGCTACCTCTGCCGAAACGGAATCAGGCATACAGCCAGATGAACCCATTCGAGAAAAATGAATTTTAAAGCATTGAGCACATATACAAATAAATCATCCATTATTAAACAATAGGAGAATCGGATACATGATTTTAGAAAACAATAAATATACACACATGAAAAAACTTTTATTGGTTGCCGTTTTTGCGGTTGGTTTAACCGCTTTAAAAGCGCAGGATTTCAAAAAAGTACAAACGGCATTGTTACTGAATCAGGTAGAGAATGCCAAA
>JAKAKY010000184.1 GCA_021824365.1 Bacteroidota bacterium
TTGTATGCGTATGAACAAAGAACTTTTTTATTGAACAAGCGGGGACTAAATAATAGTCGACTTGCGCAACTCAATATTTTTATGATTAATATCCTCGAAATTGTTGTTACTGGCTATAAAATCGCACATTAGTTCACCTATGGTAGAAGTGAAATAAAAATTAATGGGATCAATATCTTTTGTAACAAATTTGTTATTCAGCGCCCAACTAACACCTGAACGAACCATTGCAGCTTCATTTGTTAAACCAAAATAATCTAACATCATCGCTGCAGAGAGAACGGCTCCCAATGGATTGGCAATATCTTTTCCTGCTGCCTGCGGGTATGAGCCATGAATAGGTTCAAATAATGCCGTACTTAATCCAAACGAAGCAGAAGGTAATAATCCTAATGAGCCACTTAAAACACTTGCTTCATCACTTAAAATATCGCCAAACATATTTTCTGTAAGTATTACATCAAATTGAGCAGGATTTAGGATAATTTGCATGGCGGCGTTATCAACAAATAAATAACTCACTTCCACTTCAGGATAATTTTCAGCCACATCCTGTACCACTTTTCTCCATAGCCTTGAAGTTTCCAGCACATTTGCTTTATCAACCAGGGTTAATTTTTTTCTTCTTTGCATAGCAGCATTAAAAGCTGTTTGGGCAATGCGCTCTATTTCGTTTGTGGTATAAACACATTCATCTATGGCCTGTGTTTTTTCTTCGTTTAACTCTTTTTTCCCAAAATAAATACCACCGGTTAATTCTCGATAAATAATAAAGTCAACATTCTGTAACTGTTTATCTTTGAGAGGCGATAAATAATGTAAAGCCGGGTACGTTATTATAGGACGCAGGTTTGCAAATAACTGTAATGATTTTCTTAGTTTTAATAAACCTTGTTCCGGCCTAACGGTTGCAGATGGGTTATTATCATATTTCGGATCACCGATTGCACCAAATAAAATGGCATCACTATTTAAGCATGCTTCAATGGTTTCATCGGGTAAAGGGTTGCCGGTTTTATCAATAGCAATGGCACCCATTAAACATTCTTTAAAATGCCATTCATGGTTAAATTTTTCTGCTATGGCCTGCAATACGCGAACGGCCTGTGCCGTAACTTCCGGGCCAATTCCGTCACCATTTATAACAACTATATTTTTTTTCATATATTTTTTTTATTGTTTTTCACAGTTAATGCATTCAAAAATTTCAGTTGATAAACTTTCTGCTGCGGTATTATTACCCGAAATTTGATGAATGCTTTGTTTGCCTTGTTGCAGTTGCAACACATAATCTATGTTTCCAGGAATTTCATTTTCTACATGGGTTACATATATTAAAGTGGTATGTTCAGCAACTGCAACCTGGTGGATGGTGTTTAGAAAATGTTGAATATGCGCTTCATCCAATCCCTGACAGGGTTCATCTAAAATTAATAAAGGCGGATTTTTTACTAATGCTCTTGCTAATAATACCCATCGTTGCAGGCCTAAGGATAATGAACTTAATTTTTGTTGGGCATAATTCTGTAACTGAAATTTTTGTAATAAGAGGCTTAGGGCGGTTTGCTGCTCTTCATTCAATTTCTTATAAACTCCCATTGTATCAAAAAAACCAGAGGCTATGGTTTTTTCAATGGTTAAATCCGTATCAAAATACTTATGCAATTCAGGCGAGATGTAACCTATTCTTTTCTTAATATCCCAAATGCTTTCACCCTTACCCCTTTGTGTTCCAAATATTTTAATATCATTGGCATAAGCTTGCGGATTATCACCGGTAATGAGGCTTAATAAGGAAGATTTTCCGGCACCGTTATGTCCCTGGATTAACCATTTTTCGCCACTATATACCTTCCAATTAATATTATCCAATATTTTTTTTGAGCCATATTGTATGGTTGTATTAGTTATTTCAATAATTGGTTCTGATAAAATTACTTCTTTTGTAAAACTCTTGTTTGTAGTAAACAATTGTGGTAACGGGCTGCCATTTGTTATAGGTATTTTATAATGCGTTTTTTTTATGTAAGAATAGTTGCCATTTTCTTCAAGGGTAAGGATATGCGTTATACATGCAGGCAGTTGATTACCTGAGCCGATGTAAATAAGGGTAATGCCGCTTTCAGTTAATTGTTCTAAAATTTTCAGCAAATTTTTTTGAGCTGCAACATCTAACCCTGTCATTATATTATCAGCAATCAATACATCTGGTTGTTGCATCAATGCTTTAATAATTTGCAATTTCTTTTGTTCGCCATTTGATAATTGAATGAGCGGGGTTTGTAAACGATGCAGTAAATTAAATGATTGGCAATATTTTAAATACAATGTTTCTGTATTTGGCATACCCATTTGTTGTGCATGTTGCCGTAAATCTGCTTCAACCGTAATACTGTCAGTTGCATCGCAACTGTTAAAGCGCTGCTGATAGTAAAAATTAGAAAGGTTGGTTAAATTTTTCCAACGATGAATGTCTTCTACCAAAACAATGCTTGTGTTCTGAGTAGTAGGATGTTTGTGAATAGTAATGGTACCTCTATAAAAAATTTTCCCTGCAATCGCCTTTCCTAATGTTGTTTTACCTGAACCTGCAGCACCGGTAATGAACAGATGTTCACCTTTTTGTACAATAAAATTCAAATCCTTCAAAATGGTTTTACCATATTGTTGTACTTGTAATTGTTGAACCTGTATTACTGGTAATGCATTCATATTAAGCTTTTATACTTTGATGTTGTTTTGCCATTGTATGCAAATCTTCATCGCCCACTTCTTTTTTCTGATCAGCTAATTGTAAAAATTTTTCATACAATGTATCAATATCATTTCTGGTACATTCATAGCCCAAATTTTTTAAACGATAGGCTAAAGCACTTCTTCCGCTACGGGCGGTTAATACAATTTTAGAAATATCTGCACCAACCTCTTTTGGATTGATGATTTCATAGGTAATGGCACTTTTTAAAAATCCATCCTGATGAATACCGGATGAATGAGAAAATGCATTCGCACCCACAATGGCTTTATTAGGTTGTACCGGCATGCGCATGGTATCGCTCACCAAACGGCTAATGGGGTTTAATTGGGTTGTTTGTATATTGGTGTAAAAACCTAAATCTTTATGTTGTTGTATTACCATTACTACTTCTTCTAAAGAGGTATTGCCGGCTCTTTCGCCTAAACCATTTATGGTACATTCTATTTGTCGGGCTCCATGAATTACCCCTTCAATTGAATTGGCTGTAGCTAAACCTAAATCGTTGTGGCAATGACAGGAGAGGATGGCTTTATCAATATTGGGAACATTGTTTTTTAAAAAGGCAATCTTCGCTCCGTATTGCGATGGCAGGCAATAACCAGTGGTGTCAGGCACATTAATTACTGTAGCCCCTGCTTTTATCACTGCTTCAACCACACGGGCTAAATATTCATTATCTGTTCTGCCGGCATCTTCTGCATAAAATTCAACATCATCAACAAAATTTTTTGCCCACTTTACGCATTGTACCGCTCTTTCTAAAATATCTTCTCTGGTTGAGTTAAACTTTCCTTTTATATGGTAATCAGAGGTGCCAATGCCGGTATGAATCCGAGGCATTTTGGCATATTTTAAGGCTTCTGCCGCAACTTCTATATCTTTTTTAACAGCTCTGCTCAGGCCACATACGGTAGCGTGGGTAATAATTCTGGCAATTTCCTGTACAGAATAAAAATCGCCGGGCGAGGAAATAGGGAAACCCGCTTCAATAACATCAACACCCAATTGTTCAATTGCTAATGCCAGTTCAATTTTTTCGGTGGTGTTTAATTTACAACCGGGTACCTGTTCTCCATCCCTTAAGGTAGTATCAAATATATTTACTTTTTGACTCATGCAAAATTTGTTATTCGGTTAATTGTGTTGAATACGAAAAACCCGCCGTATTTTTACGTAACATCGAATGTACCCCATTTAAAATGGTACAATTGCACAAATTGAAGTATATTTTACGCTGCTTAAATTGTGCTAATTTTGCTCAAACTCTTAATGGGTAAACATTTTCGATAAATAGAATTACGATGCCTAACCGAAGTACCGATATGTTGTTCCAACTCATCAAATCGCTTGAAAAGGGCGAAAAACGCAATTTTAAGCTATATGTAACACGCAATGCATCGGGCGAGGATTTGAAAATTGTGCAGTTATTTGATGCGTTAGATAAAATGAAAGATTATGATGAAGCCCAACTGCTTCAAAAAAATCCGGGCATCAAAAAGCAACAACTTTCTAATATTAAGGCACATTTATATCGTGAATTATTATCGAGCCTACGCTTAATTCAACAGGCAGATAACATAGATATGTATGCGCATGAGCAGTTAGATTTTGCCCGAATTTTATACAATAAGGGGCTTTATTTGCAAAGTTTAAAATTATTGGAAAAATTAAAAGAGACGGCTATCGTGCAACAACAACATGCTTATCAATTACTGGCACTTCAATTTGAGAAAAAAATTGAATCCATGCACATTACCCGGAGTATGGAAAATCGGGCAGAAGCATTAAGTGCCGAATCAGATGTAGTTCATCAACAACTATATTTAAGCAGTAAACTGTGTAATTTGGCATTAGAATTATATAGTTGGTATATTCAAAACGGGCATGCCCGCGATAAGCGTGATGTACATGCAGTGAAAGTTTTTTTTGAATCGAATTTACCTGCCATACATCCCGACCAGCTTGGGTTTTATGAAAAGTTATACCTCTACCAATCGTACTGCTGGTATGGTTTTATTTTACAGGATTTATTAATGTATTATCGTTACACCCAAAAATGGGTATCATTATTCGAAGAGAATGAATACATGAAGCGTATAGAAACCGGCCAATATATTCGTGGTATGCATAACTTATTGGGGGCACAGTTTAATTTGAACAATTTTGAAAAGTTTAATGAATACTTACAAAAATTTGAGGCTTTTGCAGAATCTTCATTGGGAAATATTAATGATAATGTACGCATTCAAACTTTTGTGTATTTAAATACCGCCCGTATTAATAAACATTTTTTAGAAGGAACTTTTACAGAAGGCATACAATTAGTGCCAGAAATTGTACAGCATTTAGAAGAATACAGGCTGTATTTAGACCGACATCGTACGCTGGTATTTTACTATAAAATTGCCTGTTTGTATTTTGGTAGTGGAGACAATGAAAGCGCCATTGATTATTTGAATAAAATTATTAACTGGAAGGTAGATTTACGTACCGACCTGCAATGTTATGCCCGCCTGCTGCATTTAATTGCGCATTATGAATTGGGTAATGAGAATTTATTGGAATACTTAGTTAAATCAGTGTATCGATTCATGGCAAAAATGAAAAATTTAAGTACGGTAGAAGAAGCGATATTTAAATTTATTCGTAAATCTTTTTCACTATCACCACAAAAATTGTGGCCGGCTTTTAAAAATTTAAAAGATAAATTAGAACAATTAGAAGGTCATCCTTTGGAAAGCCGGTCATTCATGTATCTAGACATTATTGGATGGTTGGAGAGCAAAATTGAGGGAGTTCCGGTGCAGGAAGTAAGGCGAAAAAAATTTTTAATGGGCCGTAAGTCACCCGCCTCACAAAAACATAAAAACAACTTTATAAGTAAAATGAATACCGATGCCTAAAAAGGAAGAATTTAGTGCACTTTTTACCTATGCTACTGAGGGTATTAT
>JAKAKY010000185.1 GCA_021824365.1 Bacteroidota bacterium
AACACTTACACTGCTCAAACCCTTCCATTATTCACTTAGCAGCCTTTGCGTGAAAAGTTTTCTCGCAAAGCACACAATGGAAAACACTTACACTGCTCAAAACTTAGAGCTACTCACTCTGCGCTCTCTGCGTGAAAAGTTCTCGCAAAGCACGCAAAGGGAAACACTTTACACTACTCAAAACTTAGAGCTACTCACTCTGCGCTCTCTGCGTGAAAAGTTCTCGCAAAGCATACAATGGAAAACACTTACACTGCTCAAACCCTTCCACTATTCACTTAGCGGCCTCTGCGTGAAATAGGTTCTCGCAAAGCACGCAATGAAAAACACTTACACTGCTCAAACCCTTCCACTATTCACTTAGCGGCCTCTGCGTGAAATAGGTTCTCGCAAAGCACGCAATGAAAAACACTTACACTGCTCAAACCCTTCCACTATTCACTTAGCAGCCTTTGCGTGAAAAGTTCATGCAAAGCACGCAATATAGAATTGAATGGATAGGTATTCTTGAAATAAAAGCAGAAGTGTAAATAATGAAAGCAGGTGCATTTATTTCATCAATCGCTTACGCAATAACACTAAATCGTGGGTATTGTACACGGTTCTAAAAGATTTAGCTTTAAGGAGCTAACTTTTGGTTGTTGGGGAAAGTTGCACGCTAAGGGCGCAAAGAGAGGAAGCGCAAAGGCCCAAAGTGGATCGGGTGGTAAGGTGTATCAGATGAATACAGGGTTTAGTATTTGATGGGAACAAAAAATCAGGAGAATTCGTTTATTTGATTAACCGCTTGCGCAGTAACGCTAAATCATGGGTATTGTATACCTTTCTAAAAGATTTGGCTTTTAACCCGGCATAAAGTACTTTATCTCCTGTCCATAAACTTCCTTTAAGATATTTTATTTGGTTAATGCCACAAAA
This sequence comes from Bacteroidota bacterium, assembly GCA_021824365.1. Lineage (GTDB taxonomy): Bacteria > Bacteroidota > Bacteroidia > Chitinophagales > Chitinophagaceae > Hydrotalea. Next base: position 919 of record JAKAKY010000185.1, read on the forward strand.
TCAACATCATTAATATCCATGTCTTCTACCATTTTTTCTGCATTTTCCCAAATGGGTTGGGGTATAATGGCTTCATTAATAAAATGAAGTCGGGATATCATTTTATCGAAAGCGGTGGTGAGTTGAAACCACTGGGTGTACGGCTTGCCTACGCCCTTATTTTTTGTACTAAACACTACATAAAAAAACGGCGTAGTTAAAAACGTACGCCGGGTTGCTTGTATACAATTATTTTAACTACCTCTCTTACAAACTATATCCATTTAGATAATTCCGTTTTACAAAGGCATTGGCTGCGTCAAAATTGGTAACCCGCATATTGGCGCCATCCCATTGTAATTGAATATTGCGGCCGGGATAAATAAATGCTTTGGGGTTTTTAGGATTGGGTTCCTGGATATTGTAACTTCTAATGGCCAAATTACCCATGATCACAATCTCTGTTAACGGACCGGCTAAATCGAAGTTAGAACTCAGTTCTTTTTGTTCTTTGCTACCATAACCTGCTATACAGGCTTCTACCCAGGCGGCATAATGGCCATTGGCACTGCCGGGTACCCGTGCAATGGTTTGTGGTACGTGTACTTCTTGGTTTCTTGATAAGGGTAATAGTTTGGGATTCTCGGCATAAGTAGAGGCCATCATCTTCCCTTTATTACCCACAAATAAAATGGCATTACCACCATCGCCAAACAAATCATTCGGGCCTAATTCTTCCGGACGGTCGGGTTGTATACCTCCATCCATCCAATGCAATTTAACGTTGCGTCCATGCACGTTAAAGGTTAAGGTAATATGCGAAGCAATGGGGCCGCTTTCGGGATGGAAAGATCTGGTCCATGGTTTAATGTATTGTGTAGCTACACTGCATTCTGCAGCAGTAGGATAACCCAGTCCCAATACACGGAACGGCGCTTCCATTAAATGGCAGCCCATATCGCCCAAAGCACCGGTACCATAATCCCACCAGCCACGCCAGTTAAAGGGCAATAAACCATCTACATATTCTTTCAAAGGTGCATTTCCCTGCCATAATTTCCAATCTAATCCGGCAGGAATGTTGGGATCGGGAGCAGGCCAACCCATGCCCTGTGGCCATACCGGGCGGTCGGTGAAACAATACACTGTATCTACTTCACCTATAATACCTGCATTGTACCATTCTCTTAACTGCCGAACACCATCACCGGAAGCACCCTGGTTACCCATTTGTGTTACCACTTTATATTGGTGTGCGGCTTTTGTCATGGTACGTGCTTCATAAATATCGTGTGTCATGGGTTTTTGTACATACACATGTTTGTGTAATTGCATGGCTGCCATGGCTATTACCGCATGCATATGGTCGGGGGTAGATACGGAAACGGCATCAATACTATTGTGCATTTTATCGAGCATTTCCCGGTAGTCTTTATAATAAGCAGCTTTAGGATAACGGGCACGGCTTGTCTTTGCCATACGGTCATCCACATCGCACAATCCCACAATATTGGCTTTGCCGCTTTGATAAAAATTCCATAAATCGCTTTCGCCCTTTCCACCTATACCTACACCGGCAATATTTAGTTTATCGCTGGGTGCAATAAAGCCCTTGCCTAAAACATGACGCGGAACAATATAGATTCCGGTAGCGGCCAATGCAGTATTGCGTAAAAAATTGCGGCGGGAATGGTTGGTAGCATCGTTCAATTTCTTTTTCATACGGTTATGTTAATTGATATGGAAAATATGTTGTACACTATTTTGTATTGCAATAGTTTAAAACTACCTGCTGTTGCAGCCCCTCTTACCTTTTCACTAATGAAAAAATTAGCGCAATGAATGTAGTGATTAATGAAGAATATAAAAAAAGAAATGGGTAAATGGTTAAACGGTTTTGTTGGCAATTGAATGGGAGGCAATAGCAAGAAATAGCGGTCTGTATTCGGTTTGCAACGGGTGAACCTATTATTCCACATCAGCATGTTACAAAAGAAGGAAAGATTTTTTTTGATGAATATCAATTGAGGAAGGATGTAAAGTTGTCATATGCATCATGGCGTATTATGAATATACGATACACTCTAATAAGGCAACCATTTAAGGTAATAGATAATAAATAATTATAATATTTTATTTTATTTTGATTTCTTTAATCCCTTCTTTGAAACTATTTTTTTAAAAGGTATTTTTTTGCCGGTTGCTTTATAATAAGCAATGATTTCACAAATTTTTTTCTTTTCATCTTTTGTCAATGGAGTTGGATCAACCACAAGGTCTACTCCTAAAGGTTCTTTTATGTGTCCCATTTGTTCATTTATTTAAAGTTGGATAATACCTGTTGATAAGCTTAAGCGCCTCATGAGGGAAAATAACCATTTTATGGCCACCTATATGTGTTGCTCCTAAAGTGTTTTCATAGTGTTCAACCAATTTTGTTTTAGAAGTGAAAGAAACAAACCCTTGATAACCTTTGTCCCATGAACTTTTGCAGGCAAAAGCAAATAAATTACCCGGAACACCTTCATATAATTTCAACTTCCCTAAATTAAATGGCGCACTTTCAATCAGGTGTAAGTAAAGATGATCGTGATAATCACTGATACTCGCAAGACCTTGAATAATTGTAGGATTATTTCTAATTGTCAGTTTATATACATTTCGATCGGTTAACTTAAACTCCAATACCCAAAAGACAAGCGTACATTTGAAAAAGCTAACTCACCATTGATATGGCTGTTAGCAAATGCTTTGATTTTATTGGCAACTGTTGCAGGAAACAATAATGGCAATGTAAAGAGCATTGCAAAAAAACAACCACTACAATAAAAATTGCTTTAACAATTTTTATTATTTTTTGTATAAAAGTGAATTCAGGCATTGTATACAGGGTGGCTTAATTTATTGAAAAAATAAAGGTATTACTAAAACGGGTAACCCTATTTTGTTTCAAATAACCACCAAAACCGCTTTCTTGGCTTCAGCACATAATTTTGGCGGATATAGGTTTTAATATGGTTCATGGCTTCATCATAATCATCGGTAAACAATACCAAATCCATATCACTGCGGGTAATGGTGCCTTCATTCGCCATTTGTTCAATAAATTCCAATAATGGCTGATAAAATTCTTTTCCGAATATAACAATGGGAAACTGCGTAATAGTTCGGGTTTGCACCAAAGTAAGGGTTTCAAAAAACTCATCCATGGTACCAAAACCACCGGGCATGATGATAAATGCATAGGAATATTTTACCATCATTACTTTACGGGAAAAAAAATGTTTGAAGGTAAGTGAGGTATGCACATAAGGATTGAGCTTTTGTTCAAAAGGCAGTTGAATATTACAACCTATCGATTGGCCACCATTTTCAAAAGCACCTTTATTCGCTGCTTCCATGGTACCGGGGCCTCCACCCGTCATGGTAGTAAAGCCCATTTTGGCAATCCGTTTACCAAATTCTTCTGCTGCCAAATAATAAGGATGATCAGGCTTAAACCTTGCACTGCCAAATACGGTAATACAGGGGCCTACAAAGTGCAGAACACGAAAACTGTGCAAAAATTCCCGAAACACATGCCAGGCAAACTTCAATTCATTTACCCTGTGCTTTGGGCCTTCTAAATAAAAATTTTGTGTGGCAGGTATAATTCTTTTGCTTTTCTTCATAATCATTTACTTTAAACATATCCACGTAAGAATCCGATATTTTTTCTATTGTTTCAATAGAATAAAACGCAGTATAAGGTTTACATTTCAAATTACGGTAATTAATGAATTGCAATCAAAAAATTGCGGGTTAACATTTACACAATACTTTTACGGGCAATTTCAATTGTCCTATTGGTAAAATCAGGAAGGCACTAGCAAATCAATGGGTAGTTGAAAAGAGATGGCAATAGGCAATTAAGCAAAATACAATACAATATATGAAGCATCTATTTAGAGCGATAGCCATGATAATGATTTGCGTGGCAGGCAGTATACAGTTTTTAGCAGCACAAACCAACCATACCAACAAACACAAGAAAGAAAGAAAAGGAGAATTTTATTTTTCGTGGGGGTACAATAAAGAATGGTATACGCACAGCAATATAAAAGTAGTACAACCGGCATTGGGTAACGATTATACTTTTAAAGCCGTAAAAGCACACGATCATATTGGTTGGGATGAAGGCATTTTACGTATTCCCATTTCTATTCCGCAATACAATTACCGCTTAGGGTTTTTAATTAACCGGAAAAAAGATTTGTTTTTTGAAATCAACTTCGACCATACCAAATATATTTTTGCCGATCAGAATGCGCATATAGCAGGCAAACTAAATAACAGACAGGTAGATACGACCGTTGCTTTTAATGAACCCAATGGATTTGCTTATTATTTAAACAATGGTGCTAATTTTTTATTGTTTAATTTAGTGAAGCGATGGCATATTTACCAAACCGTAGATGGTAATTTAAAAATAGATGCATTAGGCAAAGGCGGTATTGGCCCTGTTATTCCGCATGTACAAAACATGTTGTTTGGGCAAAATAATGATGCCGGCTTTCAGTTGGGAGGATGGAATATGGGTTTTGAAGGTGCCATACGTGCTACCTTTTTTAAATATGCTTATTTAGAATTTTCCAATAAGGTAGACTATGCACGATACAGTAACTTAAAAGTGTATGAAGGCCGCGCCAAACAAGCATTTGGAACTTATGAATTAGTGCTTAATTTAGGAGTAACTT
>JAKAKY010000017.1 GCA_021824365.1 Bacteroidota bacterium
GCAGTGGACGGTGCACATGATGCCCACTTTGAAAAAAACGGATGGGTAGATTTGCAAATGAAAAATGTAGATAAGATTGAACGCTATTACGGCGATTTTTTATTAAATACCGGTTCTCCACATTATGTTAAAACAGTAACAGATATTGCTAACTATGAGGTTTTTAAAGAAGGCAGGGCCATTCGATTCAGTAAAGACTTTGAGGAAGAAGGCATTAATGTAAATTTTGTAAAAGTAACTAATGAAGATTCCATTACCGTTAGAACCTATGAAAGAGGCGTGGAAAATGAAACCCTGAGTTGTGGTACCGGTGTTACTGCTGCTGCCTTGGTATTTGCTCACAATGAAGCCGGCTTTAACCGAATTGAAGTAAATACGTTGGGAGGAAAATTAGCTGTTGAGTTTGATAAATTAGGCGAAACTTTCACCAATATATGGCTTTGCGGTCGGGCAACTTTTGTATTCAAGGGTGACATAACATTGCATTTTTAAAAAAAAAATATGCACCAACCCATCGCTTATCAAACATTACCCAAACCTCAAAAATTTACCATTCGGGTGTATGGTTTGCTCATTGATGCACAGCAACGCATTTTGGTAAGCGATGAATATATCAGAGGAAATTATTTTACAAAATTTCCGGGTGGCGGATTAGAATTGGGCGAAGGAACCAGAGATTGCTTACAACGCGAATTTTTAGAAGAAACCGGTTTACATATAACAGTTCTGGAACATTTTTACACCACCGATTTTTTTCAAATATCAGCCTTTAATACAGTTGATCAAATTATGTCCATTTATTATAAAGTGACGGCTCCGGAAAATGCAATATTATCTTTAAAAACTGCAACTGAACCCTTTCAGTTTAACCGGGAATATATTGCTGATAAAAATGGCCAATATGAAATATTGCGATGGTTACCAATGGAAGAATTAACGGTTGAATCTGTACATTTACCTATTGACAAAGTGGTGGTTCAAATGTTATTAAATCAATAACCTTTTTCAGGTTTTCAGAAAGCATTTTAACTTACCCGATAAGACACATTAAGAGTATAATTTCTATCATAAAGAAAGCGAAATTGCCTATCCTCAACCAAAGGGGAACCATTTGAAAATACATCCTGCCCCTTTTAAAAATAAAAAATACAAGCAGAAAAGAATTTATTGCCAGTACAGCATATCCGGCAGTAATAAAATAACTGCTGATGGTTTCATTATGAAAAATATCGCCCCAATAACGCATTACAATCATTACTGCAAAAGCCAAATTGCCAATAAGGGCTACCCTGTTTAAGAATAAAACATTCTGCATATTCAAATTTCGTTCAAAATAGCATTAATTTGCTTTTTGTAAAAATACATAAGCCATTGCCAATAAATCTGTTTGTTTTTAAAGTGAACAAACAGGATAAAGTATGCAAATGGTTCTAAATACAATACCAGCAGCATTGACCGGATTTATTTTAGATAAATACTATTCAGGCGCTGCGGTAAACAAAACAATAAATAAAAACACATGAAAAATGTTCAATTGAAACAATTATTATCACATGCAATTGCAATTGTAATTTTTGTAATTGTTGCAGTACTGTTTGCTAAGCCCACTTTAGAAGGAAAAGTATTGCAGCAAAGTGATGTGATTCACTGGCGGGGAATGGCTCAGGATTTAATTCAGTATAAAGATACGCACGGCAAGTACCCATTATGGAATAATAATTTGTTTGGTGGAATGCCCGCCTATCAAATTATTTTAACTGCTGCCAACCCTGTTTCAATAGTATATGCCCACCCCCTGTTCATGCTGTTTTTACCTAAACCAATTGGTTATTTCTTTTTATTATGTATTTCATTTTATTTTTTAAGTCAGGTATTACGTGTAAATACCTGGATTGGTATTGGTGGTAGTATTGGTTATGCTTACGCTTCTTTCTCTGCCATTATTGTGGCTGCCGGCCACGATACGCAAATGCTGGCACTAGGTTATGTACCCGCATTAATGGGTGCAATCTGGTTAATTTATCAAAAAAAATATTGGTGGGGAACTGCGCTTACAGCTTTATTCAGTGCTTTGCTTATTGCACAAAACCATTTACAAATTGCTTATTATTTTATCATTATTGCCGGATTCATGACCATTGGTTTTATCATTCAGTGGTTGAAAGCAAAAGAATACATACACCTTGTCAAAGCTTTGACTTTAACACTAATTGCAGGAGCTATTGGCGCAACATGTAACCTGGTAAGTTTAGCAACTACCAACGATTATTCAAAAGCTACCATGCGTAATGGCACTTTGAATTTAGACACTACCAACCATGCCAATACAACCAGGAAAAGTTCTGGATTACCTATTGATTATGCATTTAACTGGAGTTATGGCCGTGCGGAAAGCTTTACCTTATTAATTCCTGATGTATATGGCGGTGCATCGAACGGTGAATTAACCGGTGATTCACATATTGCTAAAATGTTGCAGCAGAAAGGCGTACCTGACGATCAGGCAGCCCAGTTTGCAGAAAGTATGCCTTCTTATTGGGGTAGCCAGCCTTTTACCAGTGGCCCTGTTTATTTGGGTGCAGTACTTTGCCTACTCTTTATTTTTGGAATGATATATTTAAAAACACCGCACAAATGGTGGATTTTGGCACTAACGGTAGTGGCTTTGCTGATGAGTTGGGGAAAAAATTTAATGTTCTTCAATGAATTTTTATTCAACCATCTTCCCTTGTACAATAAATTCAGGGTACCCACCATGACGCTGGTTATTCCGCAATTTACTTTTCCTTTATTGGCAGTAATGGTATTGCAACAATTATTTTTCGATACAAAAGATAAGGTATATGCACTCCTGGCTTTAAAGAAAACACTCATTATTACCGGCGCTTTCTTTGTGCTGGCCATTTTATTATATTTCAGTTTTGATTATGCTGCCCCTGCCGACGCTAATTTAAAAACCTATTTCAATCAGTTAACACAAGGCAATACCGTTGAAGCAAACAGCATATATAATGCTTTGATTGCCGATAGAAGAAGTTTATTTGCAACCGATTTAATTCGTTCTGTCATTTTTGTAATGCTGGCAGCAGCAAGTATATTTTTCTATTTAAAAAATAAATTAAAAGCAACCTATGCCATTGCTGCCTTTGTTGTATTAATTGCAGCAGATAATATTAGTATTGACAGGCGTTATTTCAGTGATAAAAATTTTCAGGATGAAGAAACCATTGATGATACTTACTTTAAACCTACAGCAGCCGATTTGCAAATTTTGAAGGATACTTCGTATTACCGGGTACTCAATTTAACGCAGGATGTTTTCAATGATGCACTTACCTCCTACCATTTTCATTCAGTTGGGGGCTATCATCCGGCAAAATTGAGTATTGTAGAAGATTTGCTGAACTTTCAGTTGCGTAAGCAGCCCATGAATATGCAGGTGTTAAATATGCTGAATACAAGGTATATTATTGTCAACAATCCTGCTACTAACAAGCCGGAAGTACAACAAAATCCCAATGCGTTAGGCACTTGTTGGTTTGTAAAAAATGTTCAGTTTGTAAACGGGCCTGCTGCAGTGATGAAAGCTTTAGACCATTTTACACCAAAGGATACGGCTATTGTGTCAACTGCCGACCAATCATTGGTAACTTATCCGGGCACAGCCGATTCAACCGCAACTATTCAATTAATTAAAAATGATAACGATGTAATTCATTATACTTCTAGCAGCACCAGCAATGGCTTTGCCGTGTTTAGTGAAATTTTTTATAACCGCGGATGGAAAGCCTATATTGATGGAAAAGGAACACCCATTATACAAACCAATTATGTATTAAGAGGCCTGTCTATTCCTGCCGGCAAGCATGATATTGTATTTGAATTTAAACCTGCTTCTTATTACAACAGTACCAAAATTGCCATTGGCGCATCGGTACTAGTATGGCTTTTGCTGTTAGGCGCTATTGCAAATTCTTTCAAACAAAAGAAATCTAAAAACATTTCATGAAAATGCATATATTAACGCTTATTTCATATAAGGTTTTTCCGGCACAAATGGGTGGACAAAAAGGTATTGCAGATTTTTATTATTACTTGTCTGCTTATAATAAGATAACTATTCTTGCCTCAAACAATAATAAATTAGAAGACATACCTTTTGAATCAAAATACAATTGTTTGTTTCCGCAGGGGAAAGGCATATTCAATATTTTTAAATTACCATTTGTTCTTCAACTCATTCGCAACAAACAAATAGATATCATTATCGTTGAACATTCTTATTGGGGTTGGTATGGCTATTTGTTACGCATGATTACAGGCAAACCTTTTGTCATTCATTCGCATAACATTGAAGCATTAAGGTTTAAAATGCAGGGTAGAATATATTGGAGAATATATGCCTGGTACGAAAAAAAGATACATCAGTTATGCAACTATCAATTTTTTAAATGTGGGGACGATGCCGCTCATGCCTATCAGTATTGGTATATTCCCATTTCTAAATTAACAATTATTCCATATGGCACTCATTTAGATGCCCCACCAGAACCAAAATATAAAAAAGTTGCACGTAATTTATTATTATTTCGATTCAATTTAACGACTGATACTTGTTTATTACTATTTAATGGCACATTAGACTATGCCCCCAATAGGGAGGCATTAGAAAAAATTATTCATACAATTGTTCCCGCATTAAAAAGTTGTCATTTCCCTTTTTGCTTGTTTATTTGTGGAAAGTATTTACCCGAAGAACTACAACAGCAATTGGATGAACACCCTGAAATTCATTATTTAGGTTATGTAGATAAATTTGAATTAATCATAGCCGGTGTAGATGCTTTAATACTTCCGGGCATAATGGCAACAGGCGTTAAAACCAAAATGATTGAAGCGTTAGGTCTAGATACCACCGTTATAACTACCCAAACAGGGGCAAGAGGTATTTATCATGATATTGATTTAAAAAATCTAATATGTATTCCTGATGATGATGAAAAGGCTTTTACTCAAAAAATCATGTCATTAAACCAATCGAATAATCATTCGCCTAAAACATTTTACGAAAGGTATTATTGGGGTAATGTTGTTAAGATGGCACATGTAATGTTATTAAAAGCAAATGGAGAATTGTATTAAAATATCTGTTGTAATTTGTACCTATAATCGGGCGGCATATATTGCCGCTGCTCTAGAGAGTTTAATAGCGCAAACTATAGCTAAAAGCAGTTTTGAGGTGATTGTGGCTAATAACAATTCAACCGATAATACAGAGTTAATTTGTAAACATTTTATTGCTGCTCATCCTGATTATGCTTTGCATTTTTTGAATGAACCAAAACAAGGTGCTTCTTTTGCACGAAATACCGGAGCCGCATTAGCAAAAGGCGATTTGCTCTGTTTTATGGATGATGATGCTATTGCAGCACCCGATTACTTGGAAAAAATTATTGATTTTTTTACAACACATCCTGATGCAGGTGGTTTGGGAGGAAGAATTATTCCCAAATACATTCCGGAAGAACCAAAATGGATGAGTTATTATGTATCATCATTAGTTGGAAATTTTGATTATAATAAAAATATTTGTGTGTTTCAACCCGGAAAGTATCCCTTAGAATCGAATATGATTATTAAAAAGGCTGATTTTAAAGCCATTGGTGGGTTTAATGAAAACCTGCCCGGTGTAGTGGGTACTATACGCATTGGTGGAGAAGGAAAAGAACTTTTTTACCGGTTGCAGGCAATAGGAAAAAAAATTTATTACCATCCCGGCATCATTGTACAACATGTGGTTGAAGTAAATAAATTAACGAAAGAGTATATGTATCGGGTTGCCAGCGGTATTGGTCGTGGTGAACGAAGAAGAGTATTGGCCATTAATCGCTGGGCTTATGTTAAAAAAATAATGGAATACCAGTTTAAATTAGGGGCTTCTGTTATTTTAGCGTTTCAATATACTTTACAGGGCAATCCTGCAAAGGCCTGGCCCGTTATTCAATTTAGGATAGACGCATTCAAAGGATTACTAAATCAATCATAATGAATTTTGAAACCTTCGTTAACCGAAAAATTAAAGGCACATTAACCAGATGGTTTGGTATTCAATTTCAATACCCGTCTGAAACAGCCAAAGTGCGACAATGGATATTACCTTACTGTGTTGGAAAAGGCTGCGATATTGGCTTTGGTGGTGATAAAGTTAAAAAAACGGATTGCGATGGCATCGATTATCCGCAACCATATGCACATGCAGGTAAGGATAAAGTAGATATACCCTGCGATGTAATTAATGATGAAATACCTGTAGCTGATCATACTTACGATTATGTATACAGCAGCCACTTAATTGAAGATGTGCCCGATACAGTGCAGGTGCTTCGAAAATTTATTCGCATTCTAAAAAATGGAGGAACCCTGATTTTAGTATTTCCCAATCAGGAAAAATACGAAGCCATTTGTAACCGGATTGGGCAGCCTCTCAACCCCTATCACGTGCATAAAGACATGAGCTTTGATTTTATGATGCAACAATTAAACAGCATACCCAATATTCAACCTACATTATTGTTTAGCAGTAATTGCGAAATTGATTACAATGTAGTGATGGTACTACAAATACAAAAGCTTTAAGTATTGGTAATTTTGATACCCAAAGGCTGTAATACACGATTGATGAATGCCATTATGCCGGTTGATTTTTTAATGGGCCTGGCAAAAAAACAAGGCATTTGACAATAACGTGCATAACCGTTTTTATTAACTAATGCACGATAATTTTCTAACAAATTTTGAAGAACCGGTAACTCACTCAACTGAAACCGGGTTTGATGCTTAGATAAAATATGTGGTGTTTCAAATTTATAACCACTGATATGTAAAAAAATGAGTAGTTCGGTTTCGTTAACACAAACAGCATGGTTACGAACAGTAAGATTTCTTTCATGCAAATTCCAATAGGCCACATTGCAGCCTTTATGTTGTACGATAGCTACATTCTCAAAAAACAAGGGTACTAAGTTTAACCAATTCTGGTCTACTGCCATTCCTTCTGCAAAATTATAATAACATTGATTGGTTAATCGCTCCGCCCACCATTGCAAAAAAGATTGCGTAATGGCATTATTTTTCATGGCTATAAAACCGGCATTATAAATACCCGAACGCAATACATCCCGTTCCATCGGCAATGCCCCATCGTTAATCGGCGTAAAAAAATGCGGTGTAATGGCAATAGCGTTTTGTGTTAAAACTGCTTCAATTGGGGCAATGGATTGGTAGAAAAAAATATCGGCATCAATGTATAATAAAATATCCGGTTGTTCCCTGTCCAAAATGTATTGTGCCAAAAAGGGTTTCATGGCACAATTCAATTCAATTAAAGTGTATTGCCGGCTCATGCTTCCAAATGCAGGAATAGCCAGTTGTTCTACTTCAATTAATTGGTGCGGTAAAAATTCATCAACTGAAAAACGGTTATTGATTCTATCTGCCAAACCAATCATCACCATATATTCGGGAGCTACCTGCAATAAACTATCAGCCATTGTTTTAGCATAAGCCAAATGATTGGCAGAACATATTGTGTAAGCTATTTTTGGGGGTGAATGCATCATTACAATATCATGTTTACAGGCTATCGCTAATTTTTTTCGCTATAATAATCGTATTCAAATATAACCGATGATTTTTAGGCCAGATAGGTTCTGTACAGATAAACAACAGATTTAAAAAAGGCACCAGTAATTGACGCACCATTTTTTTAAACCATTTAAATTTCGATAACACATACACTTTGTTTAACCAATCATCATGCAAATACACCATCCACATTTGATGAATGGCCGATAACGCATGGCCATTTTTATCGATTGTAATGATTTTAAAACCGTTTTTTTCTAATAATGATTTGAGTGCGAATTGCGTATATCGGGCATAATCTACCGGAATTTCATGTTCCTCCCACACAAACGGGCAGGTAATCAATATTTTGCCACCGGGTTTTAAAACGCGGTTTAGTTCAGGTAATATGCCTTCTAAATTAAAAATATGTTCAAATACCTCTGAACTAAACAAACTATCAAACTGATGCGTTTCAAATGGCAGCGTTTTCCCATCATAAAAAAAGTCAATCGATTCATCCTGGTGTTGATGACCATCGCTAACATAATCTACGCCGGTGTAATTGGCAACGTGGGTAAATAAAGATTGATAGGGTTTTGCACCACAACCAAAATCCAATAATTTACCACTTAGCTCACTACTGTACAATTTTATTTTGTTGTACAATCCCTTTCTAATGCAATACAAAGGATGGCGGAATGTGGGGTTAAAATCATTTAAAACCATAGTCCATAATAATAAAGTAACTGCGGCAAGATAAAGTGTTTTCTATAAATATATTCGGTCTATTTGGCCTTCTTTGTATTTTGAATACATAAATTTGACGCATTATGTTGCATTCATCAATCGGCAGCCACAATTATGGGTAGTATACGGCATCAAACCATTATTTCAAGCCTTTTAGTGTACATCGGATTTTTAGTGGGTGCACTGAATACCTATTTTTATGTAACCAATGGCTCTTTTACACCTGAGCAGTTTGGGTTAACCCGTATTTTTTTCGACTTTGGCCAAAACATGTACATTTTTTCCAGTTTGGGTATCATTCCGGTTATTTATAAATTTTATCCCTATTACAAAGACAATCTTCCGGCACAAAAAATTGATATAGTTACCTGGGCCATGGGAACAGCATTAGCCGGATTTTTGATTTTATTGATTGTGGGATTTTATTTTCAACCCATCATTGTACATGCTTATCAGCAAAAATCGCCTTTAATTGTAGATTTTTATTATTTCATGTTCCCTTTTGCACTGGGCATGTTATTGTTTTCGGTATTAGAAGCGTATTGTTGGGCCATTCATCAAACCATTATTTCTAATTTTTTGAAAGAAACCGTGATGCGCATTGTAACAACTGCGTTCATATTACTGTTTTATTTTAAAATAATCAGTTTCGAAACCTTTATCTGGTTATTTACCTTTTTATATGCGTTTATTTTTGCTGTGCTGGTAGTGTATTTGCGAAAAATAAAGCAATTGTACCTTCCACTGCAAATAAGCAGGGTTACCAAAAAGTTCCGCAAAAAAATGATGAGTATGCAGGCATTTATTTTTGGAGGAACGCTCATCAGTTCTGTTGCTGCCACTATTGATAGTGTTTTTATAGCGCATTTTCAGGATTTAGTATCGGTTGGTATTTTCGGTTTATCGCAGTATGCGGCCAATTTGGTGCAGGTGCCACAACGAAGTATACAGGCCATAGCCACCGGCTATTTGGCCAAAGCATGGAAGGATAAGGATTTTAAAGAGATTAACCGTATTTATGTTCGTTCCTGCATTAATTTATTACTGTTAGCGCTGTTTATATTTGGAAATATATGGTTGAATGTATCACAGGGAATGGAAGTGCTGCATGTGCAGGATAAATACAAATCGGGGCTGGGCGTTTTGTTTATTTTGGGAATGGCCAGAATTATAGATGCAGGAACAGGTGTAAACAATGTGGTAATTAATACCTCTACGTTTTGGAAATTTGATTTTAACAGTGGTGTTATTTTATTAACCTTACGCTTGCCTTTAACCTGGTTTTTGATTAAACATTACGGTATTATTGGTTCAGCAATTGGTGAACTGGCCTCTTATACTATTTACAATTTTATACGGTTTGAATTTTTACGCAGAAAATTCAGGATGCAGCCCTTTAACAGTAAAACCATTTTGGCTATTGTATTGGGAGTTGTAGCTTTTTTTGTGAGTTATCTGCTATTTCAATATACCACAGGATGGATGGGAATTATACTTCGATCCGCCTTTTTTTCAATTATTTTTTTAGTTGGTATCTTTATGCTGAATTTAACGCCCGATACCATGCAGTTATTTGAAAAGTGGTTTCGAAAAAAATGATAAGTACATAAAATACTTTGTTGAAGATGCTTAATTTTTTAAAAGGTTTGGTATATGATTTTGTTTTACTGCTTGCATTAGCAGGCAGGCAAAAAAAATCAAATAGCCCAAAAGCATTGATTGTACGGACCGATGAAATTGGCGATTTTATATTATGGCAATCGTTTGTACCTGAATTGGTACATTGTAGTTTACTAAAAGGCTATACTGTTGACTTTGTGGGTAATACGTCTGTCAGAACCCTGTTTAATTTAAAAGGAAAGCATTTTTTTTCGAAAGCGGTTTGGTTGCATAAGCATGCTTTTAAAACCAATATGTATTATCGCTTCCAATTTTTACGTAATATTTTTATGGAAGGATATGATATTGTGATTAATCCCATTTATTCCCGATCAAAAAGAATTGACGACAGTATTGTAAAAGCTGCAAAAGCCCCGGTAACCATTGGCATGTTCCGTAATAAAGAAAATTATGCCGGGTATGAAAATAGGTACGATTTTAAATTATACAAACAATTAATGCCGGAAATGGACAAGCCGGTATTTGAATTTTACAGAAACAAAGCATTTACAGAATTTGTAACAGGATCAAAAAGCCTCATCAATAAACCTGAATTTCCTGTTGAAAATATTCACGCTGATATTCCGTCAAAATTATTTCACGATTATTTTGTTGTATTTCCCGGCTCCAGAAATGCAAAGCGGATTTGGCCCACCGAAAACTTTGTAGAAGTAAGTAATTACCTCTATGAAAAATACAAATGGGTGGCCGTTGTTTGTGGGTCAAGAGCTGATTTACCTTATTGCAAAGCTTTTATGGATCAATATGCGCATCCGGTAAAAGATTTTACCAATAAAACTACCCTGCCCAATTTATTGATGGTACTAAAAGGTGCCAAATGTTTATTGAGTGTAGATACCGGTTCCATACACTTAGCAGCACTGGTAAATTGTACCACCTTTGGTATTTTTAATGGTTCGCAATATGGCCGATTTGCCCCCTATCCAAAAGAAATTGCGGATAATATTGTTGCTTTATATCCTGCTAAAGTAGAAGCTGCCATCAACAGGGGAGACAAAAATGAACTAAAAAATTACGAGTATGTCGTCAACATTCCCTATGCAAGTGTTACCGTATTGAAGATGATTACCGCTATTAAAAAATTTATACCCGAACCAATTTCTTCCTAATTTTTTACCAACCATTTTCAAATGAAAATAAAACCCATTAAAGCTTTAAAAGTATTTTTCGGTGTTGAAGAAAAAAAACAGGCTTATCCATTAGATTTTGAATCTTTTCATCAAAATATCATTGCAAAAGTCAGGCCTTATACCATGACAAGCAATGAACGTTTGTATGGATTAATTGAAGCAATAAAATATATAATACAAAATAATATTCCCGGCAATTTTGTAGAATGTGGTGTATGGAAAGGTGGCAGCATGATGGCCATTGCCGAAACTTTGTTACAATTAGGTGTTACAGACCGCCAATTATATTTGTATGATACATTTACAGGAATGACAGCACCTACTAAAGAAGATCAGGACTCTTTGAATAGAGATGCTGCCTCCCAATTAAAGAATGAAGCTGCTTATAAAACAGAAAGTGTAGTTTGGGCATTTTCTACTTTAGAAGAAGTAAAAAACAATATTGCAAACATTCATTATCCTTCAGCAAACATCCATTTTATAGAAGGTGATATTTTACAAACTGTTCCGGCAACCATACCGCAACAAATTGCGTTATTACGTTTAGATACTGATTGGTATGCTTCTACAAAACATGAAATGATTCATTTGTATCCCAAACTGAACCATCTTGGTGTATTAATTATAGATGACTATGGTTTTTGGAAAGGTTCAAGACAGGCAGTAGATGAATATATACAGGAAAAAAACATTCAAATTTTACTCAATCGTATGGATGATACGGGCAGAATTGCCATAAAAATTGCGTAACAAGCTACTTATTCTCCATTCCCAATTGCTTCTTTAATTGAAACAGCCATTGGCCAAAAGATGTTTGTAATAACAAATACAATATTTTTAAGCGCATTTGCCATAAACGGCAGCGAATAGAATAGCCGAAGTGCTTTTCATAAATAGCAATATTTTCTTTCAGGGAAGCTATGTATTGGGTAGAACTAATGCCTGTATCATCAAACAAAGTAATTACCCCGTCATAAAAAGCATAGGTTTCGCTTTTTATGCGGCAAAGCATATCATAGTCCATTCCTATTTTATAATGGGTATCATACAAACCGCATCGTTCATATACTTCTTTTTTTACCAGCCAGGCAGGATGTGATACGCTGCGCATACCCCTGTATAATTTGCCGGCTTCGAATGGCTTACCAACGGTAATCCATTTTTGTGCACGCCTCAAAGTTATTTTGCCACTCATCCATTGTATTTTCGGAAGCGTATTTAAAAAATCATTCAATTCCATTAATACGTTTTCATGGGCATATACATCTCCGGAATTTAATAAATGAATAAAACCATGATTAACTTTGTTAATACCTTTATTAAAAGCATCTGCAATGCCTTTGTCAGGCTCATTAATCCATTTTCGATATGCGGGTTGTGAAGTTTGGTTCAACCAGTTTTGTATGGCAGATGTGGTAGAGCCATTAATTATCCAATGCTCATTTGGTTGCAGGGTTTGTGCATCAACCATAGCGCAGGTTTTTTGCAAAGCCGGTAAGTTATTGAAGCAAATGGTAATAATAGTAATAGCTGCCATGAATACGCTTCTTATACATTGTTGAGTAAAGATAAAAATTGTTCTAGTCCTTTTCGCTTTTCATCCGTCAACAGATAACTAATATTTTCTGTATAATATTTGTGCAAATCATAGATCGGATAGTGTATGTTTGCCAGCACTTCTACTAAGTGCCTGACACCATATCCATTGGCCTGGTTAAATGCGGCAATAAAGTTGGCATCCAACGATTTATTGGCAATCCATGCAGCAAAAATAAAGGGCAAACCGGTCATTTTTTTCCAGGTACCCGCCAAATCATACACAAAAGGCGATATATTTCTTTGTTCCAGCGCCCTGTCGCCAATCACCACGCCTGCTGTATGCCCTTTAATCTGAGTCCTGAAATCAATACCGCCATCTATAAAAATTACTTTCTTCTTCCAATAATGTTTCAATAATACTTTGGCTAAATTAACTGATGTGCAACTTTGATAATCGAGTAACACATGTGTAATGTTTTTGATAGGTTGCTCGCTGAAAATGCAAACAGATGCCACTTCTGCCTCAGCACCAATACAATAATCTGTAAGAATGTACGATTCCTTCATTTTAGGCAATACCGCAACGGGAATTAAACCCACATCAATTTCATCTTTCAACAACATTTCGGCAATTCGGGCAGGATAATCTTCTATTAAATCAATTCGCTCTAATAATGCAGCATCATTTCTAACCCCAAACAATAATGGCTTTGTATTTAAATAACTTACAGCGCCAACACGTATTCTCTTGTCCAATTCTTTTACTTTTGCATGCAAAGAAAAGAAAATTCGGCGGTTTGATGGGTTTATGTAAATAATGCGTTGATTTTTTGATGCATTTTTTAACAAGACAGAAAAAATTTCAGGAAACCGTTTTTATTCATTCAGGAAACCAATCGTAATGGAACTAACTACCTTAACAGCCCTCTCACCTATTGATGGCCGATACAGAAAACAAACAGCAGATTTGGATATTTATTTTTCTGAATATGCCCTAATGAAATACAGAGTAAGGGTTGAGGTGGCGTATTTTATTTTTTTGGCAGAAAAAAAATTTTTTAAACTGCCGGCTGCCATTCAAAAAAAACTGTTAATAATAGTTGATCAGTTTAGCTTAGCCGATGCCCATCACATTAAAGAGATGGAAGCCATTACCAACCACGATGTAAAAGCGGTTGAATATTTCTTAAAAGAGCAAATTGAAAAAACCGGTGGTGCAGCTATCAAAGAATGGGTACATTTTGGTTTAACCTCACAGGATGTTAATAATACTGCTATTCCGTTGAGTTGGAAAGAATGTATGGAACTGGAATATTTACCGGCATTATTGAATTTGAAACAACAAATTGTTGCATTAGCTAAACAATGGAAAAAAGTACCTATGTTGGCACGTACACACGGCCAGCCTGCATCACCCACTATGTTGGGAAAGGAGCTGATGGTATTTGCAGAACGATTAGAACATCAAATTACTTTGTTTACGAACATTCCTTTCACCGCAAAATTTGGCGGTGCTACCGGAAATTTTAATGCCCACGTAGTGGCCTTTCCGAAGAAGAACTGGATACAATTGGGAAATGAATTTGTAGAAAAAAAATTAGGTTTACAAAGGCAACAGTTTACTACCCAAATTGAACATTATGATGATTTGGCCGCACATTTAGATGCCATGCAACGCATCAATACAATATTGATTAATTTCTGCAGAGATATATGGACCTACATTAGCCAGGATTATTTTAAGCAAAAAACAAAGCAGGGAGAAGTAGGCTCATCGGCCATGCCGCATAAAGTAAATCCGATTGATTTTGAAAATGCAGAAGGTAATTTAGGAATTGCTAATGCATTAGCGGCACATTTAGCAGCCAAACTACCTATTTCAAGGTTGCAACGCGATTTAACAGATTCAACCGTATTACGCAATTTGGGTATTCCTGTTGCCCATACTTTGATTGCTTTTCAATCCCTTACCAGGGGATTAGGTAAATTGGTATTAAATGAAGCTAAATTGCAATCAGATTTAAACAATAACTGGGCGGTAGTTGCCGAAGCCATTCAAACCATTTTACGCAGAGAAAATTATCCCAACCCTTATGAGGCACTCAAAGAATTAACCAGAGGGAAGGAAGGTATTAACAAAAAAACCCTGCATCAGTTTATTGATGGGTTAAAAATCGGTGCCGCCCTTAAAAAAGAATTGAAAGCCATTACCCCGCATAATTATACCGGTGTATCGGCTCCGTTTTAAAAGTAAAATTCCCTACATGAAAAAGCCTGCTCCTTATTTCAAAGCAGGCTTTTTCATGTATAGTTCTCAATTAATTTTAATCTAACTTCAACACAGCTAAGAAGGCTTCTTGTGGCACTTCTACATTTCCTATTTGGCGCATCCGCTTTTTCCCTTCTTTTTGTTTTTCTAACAATTTACGTTTACGGCTAATATCGCCACCATAACATTTTGCCGTAACATCTTTCCGCATGGCAGAAATGGTTTCACGGGCAATTACTTTTGCACCTATGGCAGCTTGTATGGCAATTTGAAATTGTTGGCGTGGTAATAATTCTTTTAGTTTTTCGCATAGTTTTCTACCAAAATCCTGTGCCCTGCTTCTATGAATTAAAGCACTTAAAGCATCTACTTTATCATTATTCAACAAAATATCCATCTTCACAATATCTGCTTCCCGGTACCCAATGGGTGAATAATCAAATGAAGCATAACCACGGGTGCTGCTTTTCAATTTATCGTAAAAATCAAATACAATTTCGGTTAATGGCATCTCAAAAATTAATTCCACTCTGGTTGGGGTTAAATAAGACTGATTGATGAGTATACCGCGTTTACCTAAACAAAGCGTCATAATATTACCAATGTAATCCGGAAGGGTAATAATCTGTGCTTTAATGAAGGGTTCTTCAATCCGGTTTAAACGCGTTGGGTCGGGCATTTCATAGGGATTATTGACAACAATTTTATCGCCTTTTGAGGTATAAGCATGAAAACTAACGTTGGGAACGGTAGTAATAACAGTCTGATTAAATTCCCGCTCTAACCGCTCTTGTATAATTTCCATGTGTAACAATCCCAAAAACCCGCATCTGAAACCAAACCCCAGGGCTTTAGAAGTTTCTAATTCAAACGTGAGAGATGCATCATTCAGTTGCAACTTATCCATACATTCCCGCAACTCTTCAAAATCGTCTGTGTTAACGGGATATATTCCGGCAAACACCATTGGTTTCACTTCTTCAAAACCCTGAATCATAGGCCCTGGATTGGATGCCAGGGTAATGGTATCGCCCACTTTTACTTCTTTGGCATTTTTAATGCCGGTAATGATATAGCCTACATCTCCGGCTCTAAGTTCCTCTTTGGGTGTCATGGTTAATTTTAGCACACCTACTTCATCGGCAAAATAATCCTGACCGGTAGATACAAATTGAATATTATCGCCTTTTCTAAGCGTTCCATTCATCATTCGGAAGTAAACAATAATACCTCTGAAACTATTGAAAACACTATCAAAAATGAGTGCCTGTAAGGGGGCATTTATATCCCCTTTTGGAGCAGGTATGCGTTCAATGATGGCCTGTAAAATTTCAGTAATACCAATACCCGATTTTCCACTGGCTAATAAAATTTCTTCCGGCTTACAACCAATTAAATCAACAATTTGGTCGGTTACTTCGGGAATCATGGCACCATCCATATCAATTTTATTGATAACGGGAATAATTTCCAAATCATTATCAATAGCCAGATACAGGTTGCTGATGGTTTGTGCCTGTATACCCTGCGAGGCATCTACCAGCAACAATGCCCCTTCACAGGCGGCTAATGCCCGGCTTACCTCATAACTAAAATCAACGTGGCCGGGTGTGTCAATCAGGTTTAAAATGTATTCTTCTCCTTTATAGGGAAAATTAATTTGAATGGCATGGCTTTTAATGGTAATGCCTTTTTCACGCTCCAAATCCATATCATCCAATACCTGATCCATCATGTCTCTGGAGCCAATGGTTTTGGTTTCTTCCAATAACCTGTCAGCCAGTGTACTCTTTCCGTGATCAATATGCGCTATAATGCAAAAGTTTCTAATATTTTTCATACAAATGCAAAGATATAAGGATAGCAGTCAAATACCCTGTGGCGGGGAATTTTTGCGAATAATTTATCCTTTTTCTGGTGAGAATGGTGCATATATATCAACCATTTGCCGGGCAATGACAGAAGCAGTAAATTTTTTGGCGGCAGTTTCTGCAATCTCTGTTCGGTTATAATGATGGTATTGTTCCATCATTTTAATACAGGCATTTGTTAATGCCTGCTCATCACCCGGAGGTACCACTATCCCATTACCGGCATGAACAGGTTCTGCGGCACCCCCGGCATTGGATGTAATAACGGGCAAACCACAACACAATGCTTCAGCAATGACACAGGGGGCATTTTCCTGCCAGCTGAATAATACCAATGCTTCTGCGTGTTGCATAAAACCGGCTACGGCTTCATGTTCCACCTCGCCTGTACAAAAAACATATTCCGATAATTTTTTTTCAGCAATCAACCTTTGAATTTCAGTTGTTAGAGGCCCAAGCATGATTAATTTCCAATTAGAATGGTATTGCATTAATTGCTGAAATGCACTCAACAAACCGGGAATATTTTTTTGCGGCAGAAAGGAAGATACATGTAAAAAGGTAAACGCATCACTATGTACACGGGCCTGGTAATAAAATTTTTTTGTATTAACCAAATTAGGAATAACCATCACCTGCTTTAATTGAAAAAGCGCTTTTAAACGAGTAGCAATGGTTTGTGAAACATTGGCTACCAAAGCAGCATCCTGCAGTACCAACTTTACTGCCCGTTTAAACCAAAAAGGCCTGTTTTGAAAATGATCAGTGGCAGTATCTGCATACATAGAAGCATGTTCAGAAACAATATAGGGTATTGATTTTTTTTTGCACCAGCTGCGAGCTATTAATCCTGCTCTTATGGGTGCATGTACATGAACCACATGTGGGTATCCAAATGCGGCAGCATATTTTCTAAGTATGGCTTTGTAACAACTACGGTATGCATACTGGTACAAAATGGTATTCAGTGGTATAATGGGGGTTGTGGTATAATTAAAATAAACAATCCATTCTTCTATCCCTTTCATTTTGGTTATTTCCAACTTAGCTTTCGTTTTTAAGTGGCTGCCTGCCTGTACCACATGAATAACCACTAAAGGAATAATTTCAGCTACGGCATGGGCATTGCGTTGAATAAAATCACCGTTTTTCGGCTCATACGCATCAGGATACCAGCTGGCTAACCACAATACCTGCATGTTATTCATGTTTTAAATTGAAAATTGAACGAATGGCATACCAATCTGATGGGTTAAAAGAATACAAAGCCATGGAAACAGATGGGTTTATTTTTTTGTAACTGTACAAAGCCCAAACTGCTGCAACTGTATAAGCCAAAGTACTAATCAATGCCGCCCAATAAATGGAGTAAAAAGGTATTATGCAAATATTACCAACTAAGGCTATAACAGCCGCCAGTGCAGCACCAATCATGTTAATACGAATATGGTTAGTGCCACCAAAATAAGCAGAGAGCAGGTTTAAGCATGATAGAAAAAACAATCCCGGCATTAACAGTAATAAAACGTTATTCGCATCATTAAAACTGTTACCCAAAAGCAGTGTAAATACATAATGCCCGCCAATTGCCAATAAACAAAATAAGAGCACAAATAATAATAAAAACAGCTTCATGAGCGCTATTAACCACAAATGTAACTGTTGTGTACCGGCATTTGTAGCAACGGAATTAAAAATAACCGGAGCAATGAATTGCGGAAGCAGGATAAACATTTGTGCTAATTTAGATGCCTGTATGTAATTGCCCGCCTCTGTAATGGTGGTGTATTGATGCACAAACCAATAGTCTAACCGATATACCAAAAAAAACAATACATTAGCCCATAATGCCTGAAAGGCATATTGGTAAACCTTTGTAAATTTTACTTTGTTTGCAATGAAAACTTTTTCGTTTTTTATATTCCATATAAATATTGAAAAAATGCCTATCCCATTTATCAATACAAAATAGAAATAGGTTTGAAACAAGATTGAAACCGGATAGTGGTTGCTTTGTTCTATCCACAAAGTAAAAATCAACAACATATTCAATGCTGTTTGTATCACATTAGGTTTTACATATTGCTTCCTGGAATATAGTGTAGATAAAAAATAGTTAGTAAGCATTGTTCCAAAAACAAACCAATAAATACCGGAAATGAACCCATTGCTGAGTGTTGTAAAGAAATGGGGAAACAAAAATTGTATCAACAATAATAGGAACAGCAGGGCTGTTATGTGAAAGCATGCCATTAGTATCACTTGCTGCGCTCCGATTTTTTTCCCCGCATAAAAATATCCCAAAGCACTTTCTAAACTCATGCCCCCAATTAAAACTATGAGCGAAAAAATAGCCGTGGCAAAAAAAAGCGAACCTGTAGCGGCAGCATCAGTAAACCGGGCAATAGCAACATTTACCAATAATGCACTTAATACATACAGGCTTCTTGCCAAAATTTGTTGTTGTATATTTTTTTTTATCTCCATCAATCTAAACCCAACATTATACAAATGAAATTGTATACAATCTTTAACCAAATATAGTATGGCTCATCCAACAATACGTATTACCGTTAAAATACTTTATTTTCGACTCAGCAACCAGATTTTTAAATTATATGCCTTTTTTAAAACATATCAACAAAAAAGCAAAAAACGAAACAGAAACGGGTTTAAGCGCTGTTAGCAGCTTAGTGGGAGGACGTTTATTAAACAGAGATGGCACCCCAAATATTCAGGTAAAGGGTATGGGCTTTTTTGAAAAGCTAAATGTTTATCATGCACTGCTGTCTATGTCTTTATGGCGGTTTCTATTCATTATTGTATTATTTTTTATTAGTATTAATATTTTATTTGCAGGTATTTATTTGTGGATTGGGTTAGACCATTTAGGTGGAATTGAAACTATAACAGCAACTGAAAAATTTGGGGAAGCCTTTTTTTTCAGTGCACAAACTTTTACTACAGTTGGATATGGAAGAATTAGCCCGGTTGGATTTTTAGCGAGTTTTGTAGCTTCATTGGAAGCTTTGTTTGGACTTTTAAGTTTTGCGATAGCAACCGGGTTAATGTATGGGCGTTTTGCAAGGCCTAAGGCATATATTCAATATAGCAAAAATGCGTTGTTTGCACCCTTTAAAGATGGGGTTGCATTGATGGTTCGGATAGTGCCTTACACAAAAAATTATTTAGTGAATGCAGAAGCAAGATTTACCATCTCCATTAAAATATTGGAGGATGGTGTTATTAAAACAAAATTTTTTAGTGCTACCCTTGATATTCCGAAAGCCTCAACCCTAATGTCGAATTGGACTCTGGTACATCCTATACAACAAGATAGTCCGCTTTATGGATTAAAACGAGAAGATATTGCCACTGCAGAAACCGAATTATTGGTTTTCCTGGAAGGATTTGATGAAAGTTTTTCATCTACCGTTGTATCAAGAACTTCTTATACGTATCGCGAATTTGTTTACGGTGCCAAATTTGTTCCTATGTACCATCCTTCAGAAGATAGTTCAACCACCATTTTGTATTTGGATAAACTGAATGATTATGAACCTGCTACCCTATCGGTTTCCATCTAAATTATTCCCAGAATCGGATAGGATATTGCATGCAGTTATGATCTTCTTCCCCTTGCAATCCCTTTCCAATGCGTTGCAGTGCATCACTGTTAATGGTACTTTCAATATGTGGGAATAAAGCTCTTTCCTCAAATCGAATATGTTTTTCCAACAATTCACTCAATTGTGTAATATCCTGATAAGCAACATGAATAGCCATTTTTTGAAAAAATTGCTGCAATAAACGATGCTCATTGAACATTTGTTGCAGGCCGTTATTCAATACAGGATAAGTATTTCCCAAATCCATTAAATAGGTTTCTTCTAATTGAAAATGGTGTTGCAAATCGGTTTGCCAAAAATGGATGGTAAAGTCGCAAATTGTTTTAATGTTGGCATTCTTTGCAACAGCTTTTTTCAATAACAGGCAAAATAATAGCCCATTATGATGCTGCCTTGAAAGTGGCTGCATGGCCTCGGTGCGTTTAATAGCCATTTAATCTAAGGATTGAATAATGGTAATGAATTCTGCTGCCTGTAATGAGGCACCTCCTACCAATCCACCATCTACATCAGGTTGCGAGAACAATTCTTTTGCATTAGCTGCTTTTACACTGCCGCCATACAAGATGGAAACAGATTGAGCAATATGATGACCATATTTTTTTTCTAACTGTTGGCGGATAAACGCATGCATTTCCTGTGCCTGTGCGGTAGTGGCGGTTTTACCGGTTCCGATAGCCCAAATGGGTTCATAGGCAATTACTACCTGTTGCATTTGTTCAGGTGTTAAATGAAACAATGATTCAGCTAACTGCCGGGCAACATAATCCATTTCTTTTCCTTCTTCCCGAACAGATAAAGGCTCACCACAGCAAAATAATGGCTGTAGCTGATGCAAAAAACATTGGTCAATTTTCTCAGCCAGCATAGCATTGGTTTCATGAAAATATTCTCTTCGCTCACTATGGCCAATGATAATATATTGTACACCCACAGATTGCAACATGAATGCGGCGGTTTCACCGGTATATGCTCCGGATTTTTTATTGGAACAATTTTGGGCAGCAATAAAAATATTGTTTTTTCCAACACTTTTTTCCGCTGCCATTGGTATAAATGGAAAAGGAACAGCAAAAATTACTTCTCTCCCCGGTAACAGTTGTAATGGTGCCTGTAATATGTTCTTTAATAAGCCGGTGGCTTCTTCCAAATTCAAATTCATTTTCCAGTTGGCTGCTGCTATTTGTTTACGCATGGAGTTGATTGCTGATTATAAATTAATAAATAATGTGATTATTCACCTGATTGGTCAAAGATATGTTTTAAAACATTCATTTCATGCTTTGAAAGACCAGATTTTTTGAAAGCCATCCAATGCGTAATATCCTGAATGGCTTGTTCAAAAGCATATTTTTTTTCTACCCCCCATGAAAAATGCGGTAGGTGGCGTGGCAGTAATCCTGTTCCAAAAACATTACAGCATATACCCATTACAGAAGCCGTATTAATAGCAGAATTGATGGCTACACGGGTATAATCGCCCATTAACACACCACATTTGTGAAGCAGACGGCCATAGGTTTTTGTAACATCATTCCATACAGCAACAGATGCGCCGCTATTTTTAATATTGCTGTTGCTGGCACCTGCGCCAATATTACACCAGTTACCAATTACACTATCACCCAAATAACCATGATGTGCTTTGTTAGTTTCATCCATGATGATGCTATTCTTAATTTCACCACCAACTACACTATGCTTTCCAATGCTGGTTCCTCCATAAATAGCAGTACCCATTTTTACAACAGCATTTGCACCAACTGCAATGGGGCCACGTAATAAAGCACCTTCCATAACCAAAGCATTTTCGCCAATATACACCGGCCCATCACAGGCATTTATAATAACCTGCTTTGCTATTGCGCCTTGTGCTATAAAAACAGCATCTGCGTTTTCAATTCTATTGGATGTATCGATTACAGCAGGTTGAGTGGTAGAACGTATCAATGCAATATCGGCATGAATAATTGATACATTCATCAGAAACATATCGGTAGCTGCATGCAGTATTGAAAGGGGATGCTGAAAATGATGTGAAGCACACATTGCATCCATTTGGTGATTGAATAGCTTTAGTGCCCGCTCATATTGCCCATAAAAGGCAATTAACTGCGTTTCATTTTGAATGGCTTCTCCCTGATGCAAATTAGACAGTGCTTCTAATAAGGCCGTATTTGGTAAAACATTGGCGGCTACATACCAGGCATCCGTTTCGGATATGGATTCATATAAATTCGACAGATAATCAATCGTAGCAATATAAACATTATTTCCGGAGAATTTTTCCCAACGTTCCTGTTGCGTAAAAATGCCTATACGTAAATCCGCTACCGACCGGTTAACGGAAAAAGGATAAAAATTATTTCGCCAATCGGCATCATCTAATAATACAATAGGCGGCATATCGGGTTACTTTAAAATGTTATTTTATATTAGTGCATAGTACTTCCGTGTTGAAAAAATAGTTGTATCCAACGTTTTCTGTTGCTGTATTTTTCCATGTCAATAATCAAATCTTTCCTGGAAAGAGTAGTAAAATTCGGTAAAACGCCTAATCTTTCTTCAATTTGCTGTAATTGTTCAATGGCCAGAAAACCCAAACAATATACCGCAGCCATTGTATAATTAAACAATTGCTTTTGTTTGCCTGTAGCTGCAATTAATCTCATTTCTTTTTTTAACAACTGTACCTGTTTTTCATATGCCTGTTGTATAGCTGCTACTAAACCAAAATGGTTGGCAAATGTGTAAATGCCTGCACGGCTATCTTTATAAGTATCAAACAAATCATTAATCATTTGAATAATGGTTCCTAATATATACCAGCAATTTTTTTCTGCAGTTGAACCTGCTACATCCATATAAAAATAACACATTAATACGGCAAAACCACCCTTGCGATGTGTAATGGATAATAAAGTACCTGCTGTTACAGTAGCATCGAATTGTTGTAACGAATCTTTCTGCGCTGTAAACATATCATGAAACAAACCCGGATAGGCCTGTTTCTGTTGTACTTCATTCAACAAAAAACGATGAATGGCTCTAATCAGGTATTCATCAGCAGATTTTGGGGTATAGTCATCTCCTGAAAAAGTAAGTGCTTCAATTTCAGAAACAGATAAAATGTGGTTATCAAAAAAATCATCATACATTGAAGCCATCACAAAATAATATACCAACCTGGTTTTTTCTGCCCTATTGGTATAGCGCCCATGTAATTGCATAAATGCATCACAAACGATGGGTGTATAAATGGCATAGCTGATTATAGATTTTTGTTTGACTGCATTTCCTATTTTAACACCATAATCAGCTTCCATACCGGCAATTAGTTGCTGCGCAAAATGCTTTGAACGGCGTCGGCTTATCATAAAATGCAATAACAGTTGCATAATGACGGGAACAGATTGCAGGTATATTTTGAAAGTTTTCACTATTTACAAAGAAACTATTATTTAGCATATAATTTTCAGATAAAGAGAACAATGCATTTTGTTACATGCCATACAAAACAAGTTTAGTAACTTGCAGTTTTATTCAACAAATCATTGCACCATGAGCTTAGGCACATTTTCTTACCCTATGCCGGCTAATGAGCCGGTATTACCATATGCGCCCGGAAGTAAAGAAAGGGAATTACTCAAAAAAGCATTAGCCGAATTAAAAGCTGCAACTGCAGATATTCCCATGTATATTGGGAATAAAGAAGTAAAAACAAATAAAAAAATAGCGTTACATCCGCCACATGAAATAAAACACACGTTAGGTTATTTTCATATGGGCGATGAAAAGCATGTACAACAGGCTATTGATGCAGCATTAGCTGCTAAAGAAGCCTGGGCAGCAATGCCATGGGAAGACAGGGCCGGTATATTTTTAAAAGCAGCAGATTTATTAGCCACCAAATACCGCCCCTATATAAATGCGGCAACCATGTTGGGCCAAAGTAAAAATGCTTTTCAGGCTGAGATAGACAGTGCCTGCGAATTGATTGATTTTTTACGTTTTAATATACATTTTTTAAGTGAAATTTATTGCCAGCAGCCCAATAGCGCACCCGGCATGCACAACCGAATGGAGTACCGGCCTTTAGAAGGATTTGTGGTAGCCGTTACTCCATTTAATTTTACTGCCATTAGCGGCAATTTACCTGCTTCGGCTGCTATGTGTGGTAATGTGGTAGTGTGGAAACCGGCCCACACACAGGTATTTGCCGCACAATTATTTATGAAAATATTGTTGGAAGCCGGACTGCCACAAGGTGTTATAAACTTAATTTATGTGGATGGCCCCACTTTAGGAAAAGTTTGTTTTCATCATCGCGATTTTGCAGGTGTGCATTTTACAGGTTCAACAGGTGTATTTAATAATATGTGGGAAACAATTGGCAAAAATATGGCCAACTATAAATCTTACCCCCGTATTGTTGGTGAAACCGGAGGTAAAAATTTTGTAGTTGTACACAAATCCGCCGACGTAGATGTAGCTGTTACCGCTTTGTTGCGTGGTGCTTTTGAATATCAGGGACAAAAATGTTCTGCTGCATCAAGGGCTTATATTCCTTCTAACCTGGCTGAAAAAATCAAAAAGAAATTAGTAGCCGGGGTGAATAGCTTTAGAATGGGAACGGTAGAAGACTTTAGTAATTTTATCAATGCGGTTATTGATGAAAAAAGTTTCGATAAAATTAAAAGTTATATTGACGGAGCCAAACGCTCCAAAAAAGCTTCCATTTTAGCAGGTGGCGAATGCAGTAAAAAAGAAGGTTACTTTATTCAACCAACCATCATTCTGGCTGAAGACCCCAAATATGTAACCTTGTGCGAAGAAATTTTTGGGCCGGTACTTACTTTATATGTATATTCCGCTAATGAATTTGAAACAGTATTAGATTTAGTAGATGTTACCTCGCCTTATGCCTTAACAGGCTCTGTTATAGCGAAAAACAGGGCAGCCATTGTTTTAGCCACCCAACGCTTACGCAGTGCAGCAGGTAATTTTTACATTAACGATAAACCCACCGGCGCCGTAGTAGGGCAACAGCCATTTGGCGGTGCCAGAGCCAGTGGCACCAATGATAAAGCAGGAAGTATTTTGAACCTGTACCGCTGGTTAAGTGCCAGAACCATCAAAGAAACATTTAACCCGCCTGTTGATTACGGATACCCCTTTATGCAGGAGGCATAATTACCCTGATACAATTATATCAAAAAAGCAGCCAATATATATGTAAA
>JAKAKY010000186.1 GCA_021824365.1 Bacteroidota bacterium
TGTAAAACCCGAAATTGCTGATCAGGTAGCCCTGGGTTATTACAAAAATTCAAAAAACCAGGTATATGAATTTTCAGTAGAAACGTATTACAAATGGTTGCAAAATCAAATTGATTATAAAAATGGTGCCGATTTACAAGCCAATGATAATGTAGAGAATGAATTGGTGTATGGTGTTGGAAGGGCTTATGGTATTGAGTTTTTTGCCAGGAAAAAAATGGGTAAACTCACCGGATGGATTGGCTATACACTTTCCAGAACCGAAAGAAAATTTGCAAGCATTAACAATGGTAATTATTTCCCTGCCCGGCAGGACCAAACCCATGCTATTACCATAGCAGGTATTTATCAGCTTAACCAACGGTGGACCCTTTCTGCCAACTGGGTGTATAATACCGGTAATGCGGTTACTTTTCCCAGTGGTAAATACCGTATCAATAATCAAACTACATTTCTATATACTGAACGAAATGGTTACCGTATGCCGGCGTACCACCGTTTAGATATTACCGCAACGGTGCAAAACAAAAAGAATCCGTATCGTAAATACCAAAGCAGTTTTACGTTTGGTGTGTATAACGTGTATGGCCGCGAAAACCCTTATTTTATTACATTTATTGATGATCCGAATAATCCCAATAAAACAGTAGCACAACAAACTTCTTTATTTAGGTTTGTACCCGGTATAACCTGGAACTTTAAATTTTGAGCTTATGCGCATACTATCATTCATCCTATTATTTTCTTCACTGTTGTTTTTTTCCTGCAAAAAAATCATCAATGTTGATTTAAAGAATGCACCACCTGTATTAGTGATTGAAGGTATGGTTACCAACAGCTCACCTGCACAGGTGCTCATTTCCAAATCAGTTAGTTTTAGTGCCGACAATATTTTTCCCCCGGTTACTAATGCAGTGGTTAGCATTACCGATATGCGTGGTAACGTGTATTCCTTGGTGCAAACAGATCCGGGTACATATGTCAATAGTAATTTGTTGGGTGTACCGGGAGCTAAGTATCGTTTACAGGTAGTTGAAAATGGTAATACTTATACGGCCACTTCAACCATGCCGCTGCAGGTTAACTTAGATGCTGTACTTGCCTCTAATATTATTTTTGCGGGAAAATCCATTCCTATCGTGCAGCCTCAGTATACCGACCCTGCTAATGTGGCTAATTATTATTGGTTTATTGAATGCATTAACCGGGTTGAAAATAAACGCATATTTGTTTGGGACGATAATTTAACCAATGGTGGTATTTCTACACGCCCTTTGATTGAACCCGATAGTACCATTAACCCGGGTGATACCATTACTGTGGAAATGCGTTGCATTGATAAACCCATTTATCAATATGTGCGGGGATTACAGGATTTACAACAAAATGCGGCCACACCGGCTAATCCTGCCAGTAATATCAGCGGTGGTGTGTTGGGTTATTTTAGTGCCTATACCCGGCAGCGTAAATCGGTGATAATACCGCAATAGCATTGCTTTTGTATCAGGGTGCTAATAATAAAAAAATAGCCGGCCTTTTGTGTAGTGACAGGGTAGTTTTTTTCCATTCGCCAATGGATTTGGTGATGATGTTTTCTGATGGAGCCGTAATATCTACCCCAATACAAAGCAGGGTATTATCTTTACAAACCTGTACTATATCTTGCAGCAAAGCCTGATTACGGTATGGCGTTTCAATAAAAATTTGGGTACTATTGTATTGCCGCGACAGTTGCTCTAGTGTTTTAATTTTATTTTTTCGTTCAACCGTATCAATAGGTAAATAGCCTTCAAACGCAAAGCGCTGTCCGTTCATGCCACTGGCCATTAATGCCAATATAATGGAGTTCGGACCCACCAATGGGTGCACCGTTACCTGCATTTGTTGGGCTATGCCAATGAGTATTTGTCCGGGGTCGGCTATACCCGGACATCCTGCCTCACTTACAATACCAATGTTCTTACCGGCTAATAATATTTTTTTAAACTCAGTAATAACAGATTCTTCCGCTTTATGAATGGTAAACCAGGTATAATCATCAATCACCATTTCTTTCCAAAGCTGTTTAAAATAACGGCGGGTGGTTTTTTCATGCTCAACAAAAAAAGCCTGGCACTGTTGAATAATTGGTACAATATTAGGTGGTAGTGCCTGTAATGCATCATCAAATAAAGGCGCCGGAATTAAAAAAACTAATCCTGTTTTCATGAAAAAGCTTTAGTATCAACAATTGCTATGAAGCATCGTCTTTATTGGGATTGGGTTTGCCTGGTACATAAATTTTGGAAGCTCCTGTATCATGTAATGGATACAAAGCCAGGGTAGCGGCTACAACCGCATAAGCAGGTGCCAATACCCAACCAATAAAGGGTAATAAGTGCATCAGGTAAAATACCAATCCGTTACCAATGGCCAAGCCTTTGTGTGTTCCAATATAATAGGTACTTTCACTTATGGTTTTTTGGTGGCGTTCCATGCTGTAATCTAACATAGAAAAGCCGTAATAGTATCCTTCTACAAACAATGCAATAATGGGTGTAATGAGTCCGAATAAAGGAATAATGCTTAAAAGCATCAACGCAATTAAATACACCGTTTGCCATAAAGCATTTCGAATAGCCAAACGGATACCCCGCCACATATCGGTACCCAATTGGCGTAAGCTGAACGGATATTCCTGATGATTGATGATGGCTTCTGTTTTCTCGCTTAAATAAGCAAATACCGGTGAACCTACAATTAGGTAAAAATATTTGAAGAATGAAAAATAAAACAGCATTTGAATGAGCAGTAAACCCAAACTGGATAAAGTAAATAAAAATCCAAGCCAGGTGCTCTGCATTTTATCTAACCAGGTTTTTAATCCGGTTTTTAAACTCAGCCATTCAATTACCCCGCTGGTGGTATGTAAGAAAAAACCCATGCTGGCAATGAATAGCAGCGCATATAAAATGCCCGGTATAATAATCCATTTCCACAACTTGTGTTGTTTAATGAATTGATGGGCTTTAAAATAAGCCTGAACCGCTATAATAATTTCTTTCAGCAAAGGGCTTTTTGTTACGAAAATAATCGTTTCTGTTTATTAAAGGGATATTTGATGGTTGAAACAGGCTTTTATGAAAGCCTTATGAACTGCTAAACCTTCAATTTTATAGTATTTTGCAGGATTGAATGATGTTGCTATGCAAAAATTGCCTCCTCCATTTTACCAAAGTAGCGATGTGTTGCAAATTGCCAAAAATTTGTTAGGAAAATTATTGGTTACCCGGTTTGATGAACAATTAACCATTGGCCGGATTGTTGAAACAGAAGCTTATCAGGGCATAACCGATAAAGCCTCACATGCTTATGGCGGCAGGTACACCCAACGTACACAAACCATGTATGCAGCCGGCGGTTGTGCTTATGTGTATTTGTGTTATGGCATTCATCACCTGTTTAATGTGGTTACCGGGCCGGCCAATACCCCACATGCCGTTTTAATTCGTGCCATAGAACCGGTGAAGGGAATACCCGTCATGTTACAACGAATGGGCAAACCAAAACCCGATTTTTCTATTGGTCGCGGGCCCGGGAATGTAACCAAAGCATTGGGCCTTAACCGTTTGCATAATACCCAATTATTAACCCGAAATGATTTGTATATTGCTGATGATGGATGGGTAGTGAAGGAGAGCGAATGTATCATTACCCAACGTATAGGGGTTGACTATGCTGCTGAAGATGCTTTATTGCCCTATCGTTTTTTGGTAAAGGGGAATCCTTATGTAAGTGGAAAAAATAAATAGTTCATTACTTTTTTCCGGGATACTTGATGAAAAATGCGATAAATATATAGTTCTCAACAATTGATTTGATGAAATTTTTTCAATTAAAATTGTTATATGAAAAAAATTTTCTTCTGTTTAGTTTTGCTTTTGGCATTGCAACAAGTTGTGCCTGCGCAAGCGCATCATTCACTGCCAAAATTAATTCAACAATATTTTACTTTATGCAATCTGCATGATTCTGTTGCTGCGGCAGCCATGTTTGCAACCAATGCTGAATTATATTCACCCAATTGGTCGGGCACCGAAAAAGGGCAGACAGGTGCTAAAAATGTTCTGCATCGGTATTTTGAATCCACCCCCAATTTGCAATATCATATTACGCATACGGTATATTCAAAAAACGAAGCAGTGGTTGAATATATGGCAACCGGAACATTACAACATGGCGAGGCGGGCACACCTGCTTATATGATTGGGAAGGATTACACATTACAACAGATAACCCGATTTACTTTTTTAGACAATCATATCACATCTGCCTATAGTTATTTTGATCAGGTATCGTTTTTAAAGCAGGTAGGTTTTTTTGATCAGCATTAAAACAGTACTGCCTAAATACAAGAAGATCCAAAAAAAATGGGAAATAGATTCGTTCAGAATTTAGGACAATTAATGGGTTTGGCATCACTTTTTCTTTGTATGTAAATGAGGGATATTTCAATACCACCCACACCCTGTGAAGCGGTTTTTAAAGAAGAAGTATTTACATCGTATGATGCGCCCAGCCTGAAGCTGCCATATTCTAAGCCCACATAAGGAATAAATGCATCTCTTAAACGCAGCCAGGTGCCTGCATATACACTTACATCCTGATCTAAATTTAAAGCAGGGGTAAACTGAAATGCCCCGCCAATCACTGTTTCTGATGCCCCGCCCTGAAAACTTTGTAAAGCACTCAGGTGTAAAGTAGTATTATCGCTAATGGGAAAATAAGTACCTGCATGTATGGTGGCACGTGGGTTAAGCGAATAAGTGGCACCGGTAAAGGATTGTTGTGGGCGGGTGATATGATAGAGGCTAACGCCAAAATAAAAATTATTTTTATCAGTAGTACTGCCGTTGTACAAAATTCCGGCATTCACATCCATGTAATTTGATTTTAGAGTAGCGCCATTAAACACCTCGCTGGTAACACCGGTAAAGCCATTGCTGGTTAACTGGTCTTCAAAAGTTAGTCCGGCTGTGTTAATCATCATATTGGCATAAGTTAATTGCACGCCTAAACCTATTGTGTTATTCCCATCTTCATCCAAGCCTTTATGGTAGGCGGTTGAAACGGTAGCATAATTAAATTTAACGGCGCCATTGGCACTGTTATCGTTATATGCCATAAAACCCACGCCCCAGGTATCATTGGCAGCTATTTTGTCCTGCATAATATGAAAATCAACCGAAGCGGTGCCCGTAGTAAAAGCATTATTAATAGTAGGCCATTGGTTACGGTAGTTACCCGCTACGCGAAGGTTGCCATCAAATTTTCCGGTAAAAGCGGGGCTAAGTGTTAGGGGCGAAGAAAAAAACTGCGAGAAATGCGGGTCTTGTGCCAACAGTTGTTGACACAAATTTAGCAGTAGTGAAAATAGTACAATTTTTTTCATTAGTATGGGTGCATAGATGAGCGCACAACAGCTAAGCAATTAATTAATGCAAAGCAGCCACCCATCCCTTCCAATTTTAAGTTTAAAAAACAGATATACA
>JAKAKY010000187.1 GCA_021824365.1 Bacteroidota bacterium
GGATTCGCTATATCCATACCGATATGTAAAAGAACACTATTGGGATGATGTGATGTTTAATGATGACCGCCTGTTACATACGCCTTTCTTTGAACCGAAATTAGATGATTATTTTAAATATTATGTGTCACCGGCGCCGGATTCTATTATCAATGAAGTGAATTATATTGTACTATCTGCCCGAACCGGTAAAGAAATTTATCCTTATTTACTTACCAAATTCACCAACAAATATCTAAATCCGGAATTTATGGGGCAGGATAAAGTTTTCCTGTTTTTATATGAAAACTTTTATGCTAAAGGCGATACCGTTATTTTAAATGCAGAATCGAAAAAAATGATAACGGATAGGGCTTATAGTATGATGGCTAATCAAATTGGTGCAGCTGCCCCCGAGCTGAATTTAACCGATACTTTGGGCAAAAATATTTCCTTGTATAGTTTAAAAGCACCCTTTACGGTAGTAGTATTCTGGGATCCCACCTGTGGGCATTGCAAAGAAGAACTTCCCAAAATAGATTCTATTTATAAAGTGCATTGGAAAGCCATGGGCGTAAAATTATACAGCGTAAATGTAAATGAAGCCCGAATGGATGATATGAAACAATTTGTGCATGAGCACCATTTTAGCCCCGATTGGATGATTACCTACCAAACCAAAGAAGGCCGTTTGGCCGAACAAAAAGCCAATGAACCCAATTACCGGCAATTGTATGATGTGTTTAAAACCCCCACTTTGTATTTGTTAGATGCCGATAAGCATATCATAGCCAAACAATTAACCATTGAGCAGATTGATAATTTAATGCAGGTAAAACGTACCCAAAAACAATAATTGCATTTTTGTTTCTGAATGTAAACAGCCTGATGTATTTTTGATTGTTCATATGTAACATTTTATGCAACAAAATAAGGTGCTTGCCTAAAAACCTGGTTATGCAATACTTTATGAAATTTCTATTCATGCTGCTTTTTATTACATCTGCATCTAAGTTAATGGCACAGAATGCAACTCCTTCACCGTTTGATACCACTATTTATGGCCGTAATGAAAAAGCCGGGCACTATGTGTATACAAGAGGTATTAATATTTACTATGAAACCTATGGTAACGGTACCCCCCTGCTGATAATACATGGCAATGGTGGTTCTATCAATAATTTTTTATATCAAATACCCTATTTTGCCAAAGAGTATCGGGTAATTTTAGCTGATAGCCGTGCGCAGGGTAAAACAATGGATAGCGGCGATTCATTAAGTTATGAAATGATGACGGATGATTTGAATGCGTTACTTGATTCGCTGCATGTAGATTCCTGCAATGTGATTGGCTGGAGTGATGGCGGTATTAATGGAATATTACTTGCCATTCGCCATCCGGAAAAAGTAAAAAAATTAGCCGTAACCGGTGCCAATTTATGGCCTGATACTTCAGCCATTGACCCCTGGGTACGCCAGTGGGCATTGAACTTAAATGATACTTTGGCCAAAATGCCAGGTAACCCTTCCATTAAACGGGAGCGCAAATTGGCACATTTGCTATCCTACGAGCCGCATATTAGCCTGGCGCAACTCCATACCATACAATGCCCCACATTAGTCATTGGTGGCGATCATGATGTGATACGCCCTATCCATACCTTGCTGATTGCTGATAATATTCCAAAATCGTATGTATGGATTTTACCTGATTCCGGCCATTCCACCCCCATTGTATATAGAGATGATTTTAACCGACAAGTAGATTTATTTTTCAAAACACCTTATCGTATTATTGAAAAAGAAATGAGGTTTGAATAATCAATTTTTAAACAGACTGTTCCAAGACTGCTGCTTCGACTCAACAGGGTTTCACAAAGCTGTTAATAGGTATTTGTTTAGAAAATGAATCAACTAAAGTACCTCTTTCAAGGAGGTGGCTGGTGTTTCTTTTCCGGAAACGTATTGCCAGTATGGTATGCATTAAATATTACCCGATCAATCCGGCTGCTTTGCTAATTTCCATCATACGATCTAATGGTTGTCTGGCGGCTAAGCGCAAGTTTTCATCCATATGTATTTCGGGTAATTCGTATAATAGTGCGTTGTACACTTTTTCAAGGGTATTCAGTTTCATATACGGACAATCGTTACAGGCACAATTATTATTGGGTGGGGCAGGAATAAAGATTTTATTCGGGTTCTCTTTCTGCATCTGGTACAGTATACCGGTTTCGGTGGCTACAATATAGGCATGGGCACTATCGCTATGGCTGTATTTTAATAATTGGGTAGTGCTTCCAATAAAATCAGCTAAAGCCAGAACAGATTCTTCACATTCCGGATGGGCCAATACTTTGGCTTCAGGATGCCTGATTTTTAAGCGGGTAATTTTTTCTACACTAAATATTTCATGTACCTGGCAAGCCCCATTCCACAATAACATATTTCTGCCCGTTTTTTTATTTAAATAAGCACCCAGATTTTTATCGGGTACAAATAAGATGGGTGTATTTTCTGGTACACTATCTATAATTTTCCCGGCATTGCCCGAAGTACAAATAATATCGCTCAGGGCTTTAATTTCTGCTGTGCAGTTGATGTAAGAAATAACGAGATGATCTGGATGTTGGGCTTTGAATTGTTGAAATAATTCAGTAGGTGCACTATCGGCCAATGAACAACCGGCTTTTAAATCGGGCAATAACACCTTTTTAGTGGGATTGAGTATTTTGGCTGTTTCAGCCATAAAATGCACACCTGCAAATAAAATAATAGATGCATCGGTTTGTGCTGCCTGTTTTGCCAATCCCAAACTATCGCCAATATAATCCGCAATATCCTGTATATCAGGTTCCTGATAATAGTGGGCCAAAATAATGGCATTTTTTTGTTGTTTGAGTTGTTCAATTTCACGGAACAAATCTACGTGCGAATCGGTGTCCACATCTAAAAAACCTTTTGATACTAAGTTGGCTTTTGCATCTGCTATGTTCATAACTCGGATAGTAATTCTTTAATAATACATTTATATAAAAACCCTACTACTATTACGGGTGTGTATATCGGGATAACTTTGTTATCAACAATGTGTAAAGTTAATTAATCTTTAGTTATCCCTATAATTCCACAGTATATTCACAACGTGAAACATTTGTAAATACTGTATTTTAGAGGATTATTCACGTATGTGTATTGTCTTATTCACCACTATTCACTTTTTTGGTTCAACAGCTTATACACTGTGTATGAACGGGTGATGTTTTGTGCTGATTACTTTCTATTTTTTCATTATAGTTTTTTTGGTGTTATTTATTCTTTTTTTCAGCACAGTGTTCGGATGTAAAAAACGATTTTCTAACAGGTTTATAAAGGATTTTCACAGGTTTATGGGGATAATTTTTTACAAAAATATTATAATATTTTAATTATATAAATAATTAATTATAATATTTATATATTATTGGCTTTTATTTCTCTTTCTGTATATATTGCTTGGTTATTGACTGACAAAAAAAAGTTGCTTCAATTTTCAGAAGCAACTTTTTTTTAAAATAATGCTGAATAAATATTAATTGTTTTTTGGTCTTTCTAATAATTTAAAGAACTGATCTAACTGTGGTAGAATAATGATTCTGGTTCTGCGGTTAGCTGCTCTGCCTGCCGGTGTATCATTTGAGGCAATGGGCACGTATTGACCACGGCCTGCTGCAGTAATTCTTTTAGGATCAATACCATAGTTGTTTTGTAGAATACGTACAACGGAAGTAGCTCGTTTTACACTCAAATCCCAGTTATCCAATAATAGTCCATTTTTAAATGGAATACTATCCGTATTACCTTCTACCATAAATTCAATATTGGGTTGGTTGTTTAATACTTTAGCTACTTTTCCCAATACAACTTTAGCGCGGTCAGTTACATCATAACTGCCGCTTTTAAATAATAATTTATCAGAAATATCAATGTACACTACATCTTTATCAACTTTAATATTGATATCGCTATCTTCTAAATTACCTAATACACCTTTTAGGTTCATTACTAACGCCATATTCATGGAATCTTTTTGGGCAATGGTGGTTTGTAGTTGTTGTATATAACTGTCTTTAGAACTCATATTGTCCATCGACTTTTTAATACTTTCTGCCTGAGAAGCAGAAATAACAGACATATCTTTTAACTGATTCAATACCTGTGTATTGTTTTGTTTCAAAAAGTCTATTTGTTTGTTTAAATCATCAATTTGTCCAATCAATATACCTTTTTGGTTTTGGAGTCCTTTTATTTGATCGTCGTTGGCACTGAGGTTTCCTTGGCAGTCACGGTATTTCTGTTGCATTTCTAAATAAGCACCATTCAGTTGATTATATTTTTCTTCTGATTGTTTGAGTTTTTTAGGGCTAACGCAGGCAAACAATAATACGGCGGTGGATAAAGCAACAAGGCTGGTTGTTTTAATCATGACAAAATTGATTTATGGGTTAAAAATAAATTAAATGATGCTGTAAATTTATTTCCTTTTCACTTTACATAATACCCTGCTTTTTCAATTTCTATTCTTACCGGCTCAGGTACTAAGTAGCGGATACTTTTTTTCTGTTGCATACACTGCCGGATATAGGTAGCAGAAATATCGAGCATGGGTGCATTTACTACCGTTATATTTTTAGGTAGGGTATTTGGTAAAGGATGATTAGGGCGTAGATAAACTAATAGCGAATATTGTTCCAATATTACGGGATGATTTTTCCATTTACGGATATTTTGAAAACTATCGCTTCCCATAATCACTGCAAACTGATGTAGTGGATATTTTTCACTTAAATAAGTTAAGGTATCAATGGTATAAGAAGGTTTGGGTAATCCAAATTCCACATCAGATACCTTTAGTTGTATATCATCTGCAGCAATAGCTAAACGAGCCAGATGTAAACGATGAAATTCGTTTAATAATCCCGGTGTTGGTTTTAATGGGTTTTGCGGACTTACCACCAACCAAACCTGATCAACCAAACCATAATTAGCAATATGACTGGCGATGATTAAGTGGCCGTGATGAACAGGATTAAACGAGCCAAAGAACAACCCAACTCTCATGAATGTAATTTTTTCTCGTTGGTGATAGGATCAATCATAATGGCCGATGCTTCATTTAGCCGAAGGCTTAAAGAATAACCGGCAACGGAAATGGAGATTGGGTCGCCTAATGGAGCAATTTGTTCTACCTTAATTATTTCTCCGGGTACACAACCCATTTCCATCAACTTAATAAATAGGTCATCGTTTTTAAATTCGGCAATAATACCTTTATCTCCAATCTTCAACTGACTCAGTGGTTTCATATATAGGGCGTAATTGCTGGTGAAAATATATTAGGGTTCTATAATTGCTCTATTTCTTATTGCCTAATTGGGCTATTTTTAGCCGTACAAAAGTAATTCCATTTTATCGGGTTTAATTACGAAATTTGATTTTAATTGATTATTTAACTGATGGCTGCTATATATTTTCATACTGCCGACCG
>JAKAKY010000018.1 GCA_021824365.1 Bacteroidota bacterium
ACAGGCACTTTTATAGCGGTAATACTATCTATCATTTTCATTACCCAAAAATTACTTTGCACCTCATCACTTAAAACAGCAGCTTTGGAAAGTGACAGGGTATTGGTTTTCTGCACTTTCACTAAATTTACTTTTGCTATTAAATTTTCGGGAATTTGTTTATTGGTATTTACGCGGATAATGAAACTTTGTGTTTGAGCGGTAGGATCAACTGTTGGTAGCGGAGTACCCATTTTGCCGGATAGTTGTGTACCATCGGGCAATACTAAGTTTACCATTCTGTTTTGTGGCAAATAAGGCTTCAATTCATAAGGCAGGTCTAACAAAAACACAAAACTTCTATTATCGGTAATAGCTGCTAACGGCTCGCCATCTAATACATAATCTCCCGCATGATAATTCAATTGTGTAATATAACCATTACCCGGTGAGTGTATAGCAATATTGCCGGAAAACTGCAATAAAGTATCTAAGGTATTGATGGTATTACCCAAAGCCCTTGCTTCTTTGGTAGTAATTACAAACAATGTTTCGCCTTTTTGAACATATTGACCCAAGTGAATATTCACTTGTTGTAAGTAGCCGTTTGCATTGGCTTTCACGAAACTTTTCAATAAAAAGGAGGAAACTGCATTGAGGGTAACAGTTTCCTGCATTAAACCCTTTACCGGGTGGGTAATGGTTACAGGTGTGCCTGTAGAAGCATCTGCAACTGGGGCCGTGTTAGCATCAGCAGCTTTTTCTTTACAGGCTTGCAATGCAAATACAGTAACAAAAAATGAAGCCAGTATATAATTTTTTAAGGCCATAATACTTTAGTTTCGGTTCCAGTAATTAATTTGATTAATGATTTGTAATTTATTGATTGTATTTTGCGTAATCAGGTTTTTGGCATTTAAATAATTACCAATAGCCAGAATGTAATTAGGCATTACCACATCGCCGGTTTGTAATAATTTTCTGTTGGCTTCAATGAGTGTTTGGGTATATTTTATTTGCGTATTGGTTTCCTGTATCAGTGCCTGCACCGATTGCAGTTGTTGGGCCAATTGGGCTATTTGTTGTTGAAACTGTGCTTTAAAATAATTACGGTATTGTTGGCGGGTTTGTTCGGCAATAGCAACTTTATCATGTTTCATTTTTCTTTGTTTCCCATCATAAATAGGCCATACAACTGATACGCCAAAACTGGTACCAAAATTTTTATACGCCTGATATGCAAAAGAAGACAGATAACCCGCGTCAGCATATAAACTCAATTTTGGGCGGTAGCTAAAATCAATTTGTGCATCGCTGTTTTTGAGTTTTAAACTGTCTACAAAAAACTGTTTATAAAATACGGTTTGTTCTATTTCAGGTGTAAGTACCAGTTGAATATCGGGCTTTTCTAACAGTGTGTAGGTAGTATCGGTTAATCCGCACAAATAATTGAGTGTGCCATAATCATTGCTAAACTGAATACGTAATTGATGAATCAATAAATCTTGTTGTTGAATGGTGACTAAGAAACTTAAATAATCGGTTTGTTTATATATACCCGATTCAGTTAACTTTTTAAGAATCACTTCTTCCTTTTTCAGTAAATCCACTAATTCTTTATTGAATTGAATTTGTTGTTGCGTACCAAAAGCAGTAATATATTGTGCAGTAATGGCTTTGGTAATATCCTGCCCGGTTATTTTACCGGCCACTTGTAAGCCTTGGTTCAATAATTGAATAGCTTGTTGCTGATTTTGCATGTTTTCTTTTCCAATCAGCAATTTATTGGCAGTGAATTGTTGTGCAACATTGGCACCGTTGGTAATGGCACCATCGTAACCCCACCCCTGATAAGAAGGTGCATAGGTATTAACACTAATGGCATTGATCTGTGGTTTATACAAGGCATGTATACGTAAACTGTCAATGATATTGCTTAATTGTTGGTTATGATAATCTTTTAGAAGCGGACTATTTTGAATAGCGGCATCCACAAAAAATGCAAGATTTTTTTTCTGCGCAGATAAACTACCTATAGCCAATAAAAAACAGATAATAAAAACTAATTGCTTATTCTTCATTATTTTGCTACTGTTTTAAAAAATTGAATAATAAAACGATGCTCATTTTTTTCAAAAATATAATGAACAGGCCATTCAGCCAATCGGCAAATTTCATGCACAATCGCCAAACCCAAACCCGTACCTTCAGTTTGTTGCATTGGCCGGTAAAAACGTTTAAATACTTTTGTGGCATCTAAACTGCCCTGAAATGAGGTATTGCATATCATCAATTTTTCTTTACTTAATATCACCGATATTTCTCCTTTTTCGTGAGTATACCGTATGGCATTATTCAGTAAATTATTGATCAATATATCGGTCAACTGACGGTGAAATAATACCTGAACAGGAATTAGCTGCAATTGTAGTTTTAACTGACGTGTCTCGATAAATGATTTTTTCTCATCGCATTTGCTTTGAATCAGCTGATCTAATGCCACTATTTCATTCAATGCAAACTGATTGTTTTCGATTTTAGCCAGCAGCAATAAAGATTGATGCAGTTTAATCAGTTTCTGCATATTGTCGTCAATGGCTATGAGTTGTTGTATACCGGTCTCATCTAAATTATTTTGTTGAATCATGCTTTCAATAGAGGAGCGGATAACTGCCAACGGTGTTTGCATTTCATGCGCCGCATTTTCAGTAAAGGATTTTAAAGAACGGTATTCGGTATAAATACGTTGCGACATTTCATTTAAACTATTATTCAGTACATGTATTTCGGTTACATGGCTATCCGGTAATTGTAAAGGTTGCGATTGCCCAATTTTATATTCTCTAATCGCCGTAATAGTTTGCTGAAAAGGTTTAAATAATTTATTGACTAATTTTCTATTCACAAAATAATTGAGTATTAACAATAGTGCTATCATTCCAAAAGCCAAAATGGCGATGAGTTGCAATAAATCTTCTGTTTCGGCCTGCGATTTATTGACCTGCACCAAATATTGCCGGCTGCCAACATGCAGAATAAATTGCAATTGCCTAACTTCCCGCATCTCCTGTTCGGCATTATTATACACTGAAATAGTTCTGAATTTATATTTTGGCAATACAGTTAAGTTACTATCAATGATAATCCATTGATGTTTGGTATTTTGTATTACCGGTAATTGATGGTATTGTTTTACATAATCAGAAATTTCCTGCTTTTCTGCTTTCAGGCTATCGTTTAATTGACTGATAAGTACATATTGCAGCACACCATAAAACGCCAAACTGCCCAATAAAAAAATAACAATAGCAACCCATGTATTAAAGCGTTGGTATGCGGCAAATGATTTCATGGTATGATACGATA
The DNA here is from genome assembly GCA_021824365.1 of Bacteroidota bacterium. GTDB lineage: Bacteria > Bacteroidota > Bacteroidia > Chitinophagales > Chitinophagaceae > Hydrotalea. The sequence continues at coordinate 3,346 of JAKAKY010000018.1, forward strand.
TGATTATTTAATAATACTGCTGCAATATTAGTCAACTTGCATTTTATACCCGGCTCCATAAATTGAGCGAATACAATCTTCACCACCGGCAGACAATATTTTTTTTCTTAAGTTTTTGATATGTGTATAAATAAAATCATAATGATCGGCCAGGTCCATATCATCCCCCCACAAGTGTTGTGCAATGGCGCTTTTAGACAATACTCTGTTTTTATTCACTACAAAAAATAACAGTAACTGATATTCTTTTTGGGTTAATTCAATTTCATGCTGTTGAATAGTCACTTTTTGTGCAATGGTATCCAATAGCAACCAATTATTAATATTCAACACATTTTGTCCATCCATTTTTTTTCTGCGAATAATAGCAGCCACCCGCATACTTAATTCGGGTAAATGAAAAGGTTTGGTTAAATAATCATCTGCTCCCAACTGCAGGCCGGTAATTTTATCATCTAAAGAGTCTTTGGCTGAAATAATTATTACTCCGTCATTTTTTTTGTTGGTTTTTAAATATTGCAATAGCTCTAAACCGGAGCCACCCGGTAGCATAATATCTAATACAATACAATCATATTCATACAAATCAATTTTATCAACCGCATCATTAAAATTGGAAACGGTTTCGCACAAATAGCCTGCGGCGGTTAAAAAGCCGGTCATGGTTTTGTTCAACGTTACTTCATCTTCAATAATCAATAACTTCATACACTAACAGTTTAAAACAGGTGTTTCCTTTTCAATATACAAAATAAAACCTCAATTCTGAAGCAAAATTGAACTGTACAATATGGATTTGATAGAATATTTTTATTCAAAAAAAAACCTGTTGCACTTGCAACAGGTTACAGAAAACAATCAAATTATTTTTTATTTTTCCCACCAGGCTTTGTAGGTGGTAATTTCCTGTCCGCCCATTAGTTGAATTTCAGCGTTATAATTTTTGGAATTGATATTTTTTTCAGAAGTAGGATATAAGAATCTGGTTGGTATAGCCCCATTATTCAAATTGGCAGATCCGCCGGTATTAAATACAGGCAATCCGGTTCTGCGATATTCAATCCATCCTTCAAAACCATTATTAATATTACCCAACCACTTTTGTGTAATAATTTGGTTCATGGAATTTGCCATACCACTGTTATCAAATGCAACACCGGTGTGTGTTAAATAATTATTAGCTGTATTAGCATCAATTCCAATTTCTGCGTATGCACCTAATACCCCACTGTTATAATAATTTTGTGCACTACCTGCAATCAATCCTTTTAAAGCTGCTTCAGCTAAAATAAATTGTTGTTCTGAATACGTTATAATTCTGGCTTTAATTAAGTTAGCATTGGTGCCTTTCGTAAAACTGCTGTTGAAGTTAGATGCCCGTGCAGTTTGTGTATTAGTAGCATCCACCACCAATGGCAAGCCACCATAATTATTAAAACTAAATGGGGCACCTGCAGCAGTAAGTGAATTTGGAGAAAAGTAGGTTGTAATTCGGGCAGAATCACCTGTATTTAGAAAAATATTATATAAAAGTTGATTCATGTATTTTACCTGAAAATCCCCGGTACGCTCTGTAAGGCTCACAAAATTATAAGGTGTTACAGCAGGCAAAGCCAAAGTACCACTTTGTGATGCATTTTGCATAATGGCACCATCATTCACAATAGCCTGCATTTCGGCACTTACATTTAATTTTGAAGATACACGTAATAAATACCTTAAACGCAAAGCATTAATGAAACGGCGCCATGCCATTGTGTTTGAATTATACAGCATATCTCCACTAATTAATCCGGAAGGATTAGCTTTTAATAAACTATCTGCACTTTTTAAAGAAGGAATAATGCCTGCTGTAGGATTTGTGTATACTGTTTGCTGATTATCATAAACCGGCGTGTAAACACCCGTTGCACCTTGTAAGGCTTGTGTAAAAGGAATATCGCCCCACAATTCGGTGAGTTGTGCAAAAGCATAGGAACGTAAAGTTAAAGCAGCAGCCTGTAATAAAGGGTTGTTCTGCTTCACAGCTAATCCGTATAATGTGTTGGCATCTCTTGCCGTTTCATACAATGGAATCCAATACGGTTCATTGGTAACAGGCTGGTAACGGGCGGGTTGGTCGTAATAAGACTGACTATAAGTCATATACTGATTATATCCATTCCCCAACGTCCATACAATGTTTGCATTATTATAAAAAAGGGAAACAATTGTATTAGAGAGCAGGGTAGTAGCATCCGGTTTCTCCAAATTGTTTGGATTGATATTTACCGTTTGTAATTCTTTTGAACAGGAGCTGAACAGCAAGATGGCTATGAATAACTTGCCTGTGTTTGAAAAAATATTTTTCATAAATCAATTTTTTGTTTAATTAAAAGTTTAATCCTAACGATAACCCCATACTCTTGGTAGATGGTATACTTAGAAATTCAGTGCCGGGCAAAATTTGTTGACCTCTCAATGCCAGTGTTTCAGGATCTACATCTTTATTTTGGGTAAACTCTAAAATATTTCTGGCAACAAATGATAAATTCATGTTGGCTTTAGAAGTGGCACCAAATAAATTTTTGAAGGTGTAACCAATTCTAAATTCTCTTAATTTAACATAAGTGGCATTATACATAAACGCTTCATTATTCGATGCATTATAATAACCATTATAATAAGTAGCAGCATCCACCTTAACATTATTAGGTACATATTTTCCACTGCCATCTAACATTACACCTTTACCAATAATACCGGTTTCTCTGCCGGGTAAGGTTTCAACAGACATACCACCGGCTAAAACGCCCAATGCAGTATAGGAATAAAATTTGCCGCCCTGATGCCAATCCCATACAAAACTCATATTGAAATTTTTGTAAGTAAAGTTGTTGGTCCATCCCAACACGAAATCAGGATTATAATTACCTAACAGTGAATTTTGACTGGAAGTGAATTGCGGTACACCGTTTTTATAAACAATGTTTCCCTGTGGGTCTCGTACAAACACGTTACCATACATATTGCCAATCCGCTGACCCACAATTGCATCATATTGAATAGCACGAAAATAACGATCGTACTGTGTTACCTGTGCATATACATACGTATTAATACCATCCGGTAATGCAGTAACTTTTGCTACATTATGACTAAAGTTCAAATTCATATCCCAGTTAAACCCATTAGGTGTTTTAGACCGAATAGGTGAAGCATTAATCATAATTTCTATACCCTTATTATTAATGGAAGCACCATTTACATAAGCATTGCTATAGCCCGATGATACCGGAATGGGCAATTGCACCACTTCATTTTTGGTATTAGAATTATATACCGTTGCATCAATACCAATTCTGTTATTCAGAAAGCGGGCTTCAACACCGGCTTCGGTAGTGGTGGTAGAAGAAGGCAACAGATTGTTGTTGGCTAATACATTATTACCTGTAGTTAACGGATAATTATTAAATGGCGTATTGGTAAGATAGGTATTATTGATAGAATAGGGATCGGCATCTCTACCTACTTTAGCAATAGATCCACGTACTTTTAAATAGGAAATAGCTGTTGGTAAATGCACCATATCAGATACAATGGCACTTAATGAAGCTGATGGATAAAAGAAAGAATTATGGTTGATGGGTAATGTACTGGAAATATCATTTCTTCCCGTAACGTTTAAGAAGAATAGTCCTTTATAATCCACATCAGCAAAGCCATAAGCACTATATACTACTTTATTAAATTGTTCATATAAAGTAGGTAACTGGCTTTGTGCATTAGAAAAATTGTATAAGCCCGGTGTAATTAATGTGTTGGCAATATTTCTGTTATAAGATACATTTTGCATAAATCTATTACCGCCTACCGATGCATCGAAATTCCAGGTATTGCTGTGCTTTTTATTATAGCTCACTAAGAAATCGGTATTGTTTTCAAAGTAATTGATATCGTCTGTTCTAAATCCACCGCTGGGGAAACGAACGGTGGTAAATGCACGATGCCCTTCCCTATGATCAGAATAATAATCTGTACCGGTACGCACCATGGCCGTCCATTGTTTATTAAACGCATATTTTAAAGAAGCATTTCCAATTAAACGGTTTTTATTAAAACTGTTTACGTTATCGTACATCGTTACATAAGGGTTATCGTGGTTATTCCAGTAACGAAATTGGTTTTGCTGATCACGACCGGTTTGCCATTGCTTTTTCAAAGAATTCAAATCAATATTAATGGGCATACCATACACGCCAAAGTAGGTATACATCACACTTTCAGAGCCATAACCAATATTGGGGCGGTTGCTACTATTGCTGTTAATGAAATCAATAAACACATCTGATGTAAGCTTATCGCTATATTTATGCTCTGTTCTTAATGAAATGCCATTTCTTCTTAAATCCGTATTGGGCAGAATTCCTCTGTTATATAAATTACTGATGGAGAAATGATAACTGCCTTTATCACTTACTCCACCAAAACCAATATTGTTTTGTGTTGTGATACCGGTTTGTAAAAAGTTTTTAAAATGATCAGCATGTCCCACCCAAGGTGTACCCTGCGGTGTTAATCCGGGATTAATGCTACGTGCAATTAAATCTGCCGCCTGATAAGGTGTGCCGGGAATGGGGCTATCGAATTGCACCACATTTAATGTAGGATCGAATTTTAAACCCCAATTGGGAATATTATTTTCATTAGAAGCACCACCATTTTGATAAGTATACGTACTCGGATTGCCGGATAATGGATAAGCATCAATACCTGCACCATATTGATTTTGCAAACGTGGCAATTTCAATGGTGTTTCAAAAGTGGTGGTTGAATTAAAACTGATGCCCTGCATGCCTTTTTCAGGTGTACCTTTTTTGGTAGTTAGTACAACGGCACCATTGGCAGCTCTTGAACCATATAATGCGGCAGCGGTAGATCCCTTCAATACGGTTACTTTGGCAATATCATTCGGATTAATTTCTGCAGCACCATTACCATAATCTACTTCAGCCCATGTTCCCTGATTAGCTGAGTTTTCAATGGCATTATTAAAATACGTTTCATTGTTAATAGGAACACCATCTACCACAAACAAAGGCTGGTTAGTACCACTAAATGAATTTTCACCTCTTATTACAATACGTGAGGTGGAACCTACCCCGGCACCGCCATTCGTAATATACACACCGGCAATTTTTCCACTTAAGTTATTAATTAAGTTAGGATCTTGTGCCTGTGTAATTTGACGGGTATTTACCGACTGTACGGCATAACCCAATGCTTTTGATTGTTTGCTGATACCCAATGCAGTAACCACTACTTCGTTTAATGATTTTACTTCTTTTTGTAAAGCAATGGTTATATCCTTCCTACCCCGCAAAGGAAATTTTTCGGGTGCATAGCCTACATAAGAAATGATGAGCACTGCATTGGCACCTGCATCTAAGGTGAAATTTCCCTGAGCATCGGTTACGGTACCTTTTTGGGTGGTACTGACAGACACACTTGCACCTACAACAGGTGTTTGATCCTGTGCATCTAATACTTTACCATGAATAATGTTACTGTTTTGCGATTGACCTTCCGCCGGCATCAGCGCCATGAAAAGGCAGATAACAAATGCTGAAAGCATAGTAAAATTGCTGCGCATAAAAAAAATTTGTTTAAGTAGTTAAAGTGAAAAAATGAAGAAGTTGAAAAAATCAAAATGACTTATAGAGTTAGACGTACCACCGCATCAAATTCTGAAAGAACCGATCCGAATGAGTAAAGTAGCATGTAATATGCTTTTGGTATGATAATCGAAAGCAATAACCGGAAAATTCAAACATTCAGTTACCGGTATTAGATAATGTAACAGGGATAAATGAGCAGCAGCGAAATCCCATTCGTATTCTGTTTCTTCCCCATCAACAATCAATGGAATGTTACAGGTTTTTGAATCAGGTATTGAATCACCGAAAATACCCACCACTTCATGATTACAAAATTGTTGCAGAACAGAGGAAACAGATTGTTCGATTCTTACCGGATGCACAATAGCAGCTGCAGAAAATGTTATATTTTGTAATAATACAAAACACAACAGCAGTAAATAATTCAGCAGTTTGTAATGCATGGGTTTCATTGCCGGGCAAAACTAATGGCACATCTTCCTATTTATAAAACAATGCGCATTAACAAATTGTAAACAATCATCCAAATACACTATTGGTTACAATTTGTTAACATTAGAAAAGTGTATGGCATAAAAAAACTGTTATAAAAAGCAACAGGCTCATGAAAAAAAGAATAGCCGGCCAGGAATAGCAGCTATGAAACGTAACACTGCCCGGAAAAAAAATTTAAAATAGGTGGTATTGCAGTTAAAATAATTAATAAGCACATAACCCCTGATAATAATCCAAGATTTTACGCGTCATTTCAACATCCGCCAATCGCCGGCCGAATTAAAAGTATTAAGACACAACCTGAATGAAATGAACAATGTATTCAAACAAATTAGTCGGAATAAGGAAATACATGTACAATATCTCGAAAAAATGTTAGCGCTGATCAATACCGGTATTTTATCGTATAATACCGCAACGGGTGAAGTAGAATGAATGATGCACTAAAAAAATGTTACAATTGCCTTATGTGAAATACCTGAGTGCTTTAAAAAAACGAGATGCAGCATTGTATCGTCAAATTATTACCATACATCCCGGAGAAGGAATTATAACGGAAGCCACTCAAAATATTTTAAAAATTAAAATACTATTAACTGCCATCAATTTTAAACCCGCAGCAACAACACATAAACTATTGGTATACCAAAACATTAATAGTGAGGTAGAAGCAACCAAATTAAAGGTATGGAATAGCTTATTAAATGTGATGACACATAAAATCATGAATTCAGTGGCGCCTATATCGTCATTATCTGATGCACTCATGCATCACATGCAACAACCGGAAACTCAGCAATCTGCGCTCGGAAAAGATATTTCAACAAGTGTAGAAACAATTAAGCGAAGAAGTGATGGTTTACCACGCTTTGTAAAGATATATCGCAATTTAAATGCTATCCAACATTTGAAAACAGAACATATTGATGTAAAAAACATGCTGGAACATATTGATGTATTAATGCGGCCAACCTTGCATACAAAAAACTACAGTTCAGGATATCCCTCGATCGGGAGAATTTAGTGATTCAGGGAGATGTTGGTTTATTAGAACAAGTGTTAATTAATTTAATCACCAATGCTGTTGAAGCACTGAAACACAGTAATCAACCGGAATTATACATTCAAGCGGTATAGCAGATGTGGCATTTATCAAAGTAATTGATAATGGGCAAGGAATTGATGAAACTATCCTTGAAAAGATTTTTATACCATTTTTTTTCACTAAAAAAATGGCAATGGTATCGGACTGAGTCTTTGTAAACAAATTATGCTGTTACATAAAGGCGATATTCAGGTACATTCCATTCAAAACAAAGGCGCTATTTTTACGCAAATTTTCAATTCATAAACATGCAAACAAATTCTTCCACTTCAGTTTATATTATTGGAGGCGCCGGTTCTGGTTTAGGCAATGCCATTGCAATTGCACTTTTAAAGAAAGGAGCACATATTATAGCGTTAGGCAGAAGTGCAGAAAAATTAGAAGTATTACAAAACCAATATTCGAGCCAGGCAGATATTGTTTGTGGCGATATTACGCAAACAGAAACCCTAAGCCATTTATTGCAGATGGTTAGCAACAAACACATTGCAGGCATTTGTATCAATGCAGGGGGACCGCCTGCAGCAACCATTACCGAAACAAGTATGCAGGATTGGGATATGGCCTACCAAACCGTTTTACGCTGGAAAGTGGCTATGGTAAAGGCTTTGCTACCGCAATTAGTGGCGCAACAATATGGCCGTTTATTGTTTATTGAAAGTGCTACTGTAAAACAGCCCATGGAAAATTTAGTATTGAGTACAGCATTTCGTCTGGCAGTAACCGGATTTGTGAAAACCTTATCGAATGAAGTTGCTGCAAAAGGTATTACTGCCAATATTTTGGCTCCGGGACCGCATGATACACCGGCTATTGAGCGTGTTTTTAAAAAGAAACAAACACAAACAGGTCTTGATCGGCAAGCTATACAAGAAACAGAAACAGAAAAAATACCTGTTCATAAATTGGGCAACGCCCAACAATTTGCACAATTAGCCCTTTGGTTAATGAGTGAAGATGCAGGTTATATTACGGGGCAAACCATTAGTGTGGATGGCGGCATGGTAAAAGGTATTTTTGGATAATTGGAAAACGGAGCCATCAAGTGAACAGGACTAATTTAAATTTTTTTAAAAACTACTTATCTCAATTTAAACTGAATATGAATTTTGCATCCTTTACCGGGTGCGCTATCAATTTCCAGTACACCATTGTACATTTCAGCACGGCGTAACATATTATTAATACCAATCCCTTTTCGCTGACTGTTTACATCAAACCCAATACCATTATCCTGCATCGTAAAGAAAACATAGTTGTCATTTCGCTGCAAAATGAGTGTTACTTTTTTAGCACCGGAATGTTTGATGATATTATTGAACTGTTCCTGCGCTATACGATATAAGTTGATTTTAAAAGGATAAGATAAATCTGTTTCATCAAAATCAGTTAACCTGCTTTCAATTTGTAATGATTTAAATTCCCGAATATCGGCTGTTAATTTTTCCAACCCCTCCTGTAAGCTCATTTCAGCTTCTAATGGTGTTATTAATGCTTTAGATAATTTTCTTATTTCTTCAATACTTTTTAAAATGAATCCGGAGGCCTGACTCAGTAAATTATCTTCCCGTTCCGGATGCTGTCTTGCTGATTCTACATATATACGGGATGCAATGAGCAATTGATTGACATTATCATGTAATTCCTGACTAATTTCACTGCGTTCCTTTTCCTGTGCAGCTATTACGGCTTCGGTTATTTGTTGTTGTCGCAATAATTGCTCGTTGGCTAATCGCTGCTCTAATGCCAGCTTTTCAGTAACATTATTTAACATGGCCATTACCGCCTGGCGGTTATCGTATACAATTTTATGCGATACCGTTTCCATCCACATTTTTTCACCTGCTGCATTTTGATGTATCCAAACGCCTTTCTTTTTTACTTTATCTGTTTGTGCAAAATCAGTAGCAAACTTTAAAAAGTCCGGCAGGTTTTCTGCCGGGAGAATATCTTTCATGGATAGCTGTACAAAATTGCGACGGGCATAACCATACTCCTTACAGGCTGCATAATTTACATCAATAATTTGCAGGGTTTCTAAATCCCATAATATTAAAGCCAATGGATTATTTAGAAAAAGATAACGATACTTTTCATCAGCCGATTGTGCCAGGGCTTCATTGGCCAGTTTTTCACGCAAATCGGTTATTTGCAGGAGATACAAACCTTCCCTATCATCGTTTAACAAATTAATATGAACTGAAATAGGTATAGCGCCTTCAGTTTCATTCATGCAAATGGAGGTTGTAACATTAACTACTGCATTTTTTTGCACCTCAACACATAATTGCTGCCAATCTGGCAATCCCCAACCCATAAATGGAAGCACCGTATATTGCCTGTCTTTAGCCAAAGCCCACCCCATTAATTGCTCAAATGAACGATTGGCGGCTGCTACTTTGCCCGAAGCATCAGCCAATAACATGGGTTGCAATGCCTGTTGCCATAACCGGTTATTCCATTTATTACCTGTTGGTAAAGTTGTATCCATGCTTTAATGAATATTGAGGCGTTGTTATTAACAGCTATATGGCCAGGAATGGCAATTATTGCTTTGTACAAATTATCCGGAGAAAATAAGCAGTGATGGAATGCAACTGGTTTTTCAAGGATAATACTGCATTTTAATTTGCTAATATCGGCACAAATCGGCAAGTTGCCAAATTTGTTAAATGGGGAAATATTTACAAACTGGCCCAATAATTTTAAATATGATAAAAATCAATTTTAAGAACTGTTCCTTTATTTGGAGCACTTTCAATTAGCAACTGACCTTTATACATTTCTGTTCTTTTTCTGATATTGTTTAAGCCGATACCCGACTTTACGGCATGAACATCAAACCCCTTACCATCATCCTGAATACGCAAAGCAATATGCCCATTATTTCTTTTCAATTGAATTTTAACATGATTAGCTTCAGCGTGTTTACTGATATTGGTGAGCTGTTCCTGGATAATCCGATAAAGGTTTAATCTAAATTTTTGCTCTAATTCTTTTTCATTGAAATGCGAAATATCTATTTCTACCTGATTCTTGAGTAATAGCTGCATATCATTAACCAGTTTTCGAATAGCTCCTTTCAAACTTACATCTTTGTCAACAGGATTAATAAAAGCTTTAGAAAGTTTCCTTATTTCTTCGATGGCCTGCAGAATATACCAGGAAGATTGCTGCAATAATTCATTTTCTTCAGGATGCGCTTTCCTGGCCATCTCCACATAAATACGACTTGCCGTTAAAATTTGATTTACATTATCATGTAATTCTCTGCCAATCTCCTGGCGTTCTTTTTCCTGAGCAGCAATTTCAGCCTCAATCACCTCATTTCTTCTTTGTGTCTGTTCTTCTGCCAGCCTCGATTCTAATACTATTTTTTCTGTAATATTAGTACCAATTCCCATGATACAATCATGCCCCTCATACTTAATTTTGTGCAGGGCAATTTCCATCTGCATAATACTTCCGTCTTTTTTTTGATGCTCCCACACTTGTATAAGTTTACGTTTTGCGAATTGTTTAAACTGCTGTAAATGCGCCTGTTCTGATTCCGGCCGAAGGTCCAATATTTTCATACCCAGCAACTCTTTTTTTGAATAGCCATATTCCTTAATGGCAGTATCGTTCATATCTAATATTTGTAAGGTATAAATATCCCATACAAAAATTGAGGTGGGATTGGTATCAAACAATTGTTTATATTTTTCTTCCTGCAATTGCAGTTGCTCCTTCGCTTTTTTTGCATCAGTAATATCAGTTTCAATCGCAAAAAACTGTATCAATTGTTTTTGTTCATTAAAAATGGGCTGAGCCTGAATATGCAACCAAATAGGATTACCAGTTTTAGTGTAGTTGATTATTTCACATTCAAAAGGCAATTGTAATGCAATTTGCGCTTTCATATATTCCGCAATGGCAACATCTGTATCCGGCCCTTGTAAAAACCTCGGATTTTTTCCTAAGCTTTCTTTGAAACTATACCCTGTAATTTTTGTAAATGCCTCATTTACATAAGTAATATTTTCATGTACATCGGTTAAGATAATTGCATTAGTGGTTTCCTTGGCCACCAAAGAAAGACGCTTTAACTCTTCCTCATTCATTTTACGGAGTGAAATATCTTCAGTTGCCCCAATCATTCTTGAAACAGTACCATCTTTCTCTCGAATAATAAATCCTTTATCCCGAACAAAAGCATAAGTTCCATCACTTTTTCTGAATCGATATTCAGACTCCCATATATTTTGCTTTTTATTTTGGAAAGCCAGTTTTTCTCTTTTTTGAATCTCAGGCAAATCTTCAGGATGGATATGCTTAATCCAAAAACTACGATCCCGCTCCAAAACATCCGAATTGTAGCCAAATATTTTTTCAAATCCATCTCCCAATAGTTCAACGGTATGATTGGCAATATCCCAATCCCAAAGAGCATCACTGGCAGCTTTTGCAATTAATTCGTAACGTATTTTACTGGATGCCATTAATAAATAGCTATAGTGGTTTTCCATTACTATGCCAATTAGCTTACTCATTCGCTCTAACGTTTGCAATTCAAACGTTGCGGGTTTTTTGGGTATCTGAAAATAAAAAGCCAAACTTCCTAAAGCCGTATTGTTTTTATTGAGAATAGGAATACTCCAACAACTTTTTAATTGATACTGCAAGGCTACCTCTTTATACTTTTTCCAACGGGGGTCAATGGCTATATCCTCTGCAATTACTTTTTCTTTGGTGTACATAGCAGTACCGCAAGAGCCGGCCTCGGGGCCAATAGGCTCACCATCTACCTTCTCTATATATCCAGCAGGCAAATGTGGAGCCGCTAAGTGCTGAACGGTATTGTCGGCCTGAAGCGTTAATACAGATGCCAACATACCCGGGTGCAGTTTTTCTAATTCAATTAATAGTACTTCAAGTACACCTTTAAACGAAACTTGTTGTTGCACATTTAAATTATACACAAGGGTTTCAATATTTTGTATGGACTGCTGGTATTTTTGCAGTGTAATGTCTTGCATTGCACCTACCATTCGATAAGCCTTCCCATGCTCATCTCTTAAAATTTTTCCGCGGTCTGTTACATAGGCCCATGTACCATCTGCTTTTTTATAATAATAATTTTCCTGCCAAAATTCGGCATATGTGTTAATAGCCTCCTGCAAGCTCAAGGCAACCCTTTCAGCATCATCGGGATGTAATCTAATTTTCCATTCATCAATACTTCCATTATAATTATTGGAAGGATAACCAAATAATTCAGTGTACCCCTCACCCCAATACATATTTCCGGTTATCAAATCCCAATCCCAGATAGCATTAAAGGATACCTGTGATACATACTGAAACCGGAGATTACTTTGCTCTAATAAACGCCTGCTTTTTAACCTTTCAGTAATATCATTCACTAATATCAGTGACGCAGATTTTTGATTATAATTTATTTTATGCGAAGTTATTTCTACGTCGATAACCCTGCCATCTTTTGTTAAATGCTGCCATTGTCCAAAATAAATATCTGCATTTTCTTTCTCATGCAAATGCTGCTTTAATCTTTCCACCTCAGCGCCTTTACGTAAATTATACACCGTCATCTCTAAAAATTCAGATCGGGTATATCCATATTTTTGAATGGCGGTTTCATTCACTTCAATAAATTTTTTAGTTTCAAAATCAATAATCCACATGGGTTGGGGATTGAACTGAAACAAATGTTTATATGTTTTTTCAGATTTTTCTAAATTTTGCCTTAGCTGCACGTCCTGTGTAATACTACTAAAAAACATGGTAATTTCCTGCTGATTGGGATGAATACGATAGCGTATCCATTCCTTCCAATTCGGATGGAATATTTCTAATACATTTGATTGTTGCAATTGTAGTGCATTCTGTATAACTTGCTCAAAAACAGGACGCTCACCTTCGGGGATGGCTTCTAAAATATTATAATTTTTATTAACTTTTAGTAAATGCAATAAACGGCAGCCATTTGCGTTAATAAAATTTGTCATACCGGAAGCATCAAATGTTGTAAAACCTTCTGATAATTGCTCTAAACTATTAATAAAATAATTTCGTTCCCGTTCAAACGTATTCTTTAATTGCTCTGAGGTATGTAAGAGAGACTGCAACTGATATTCAATATTTTTTTGCGCAGTTACATCAATAGCAATAATCATTATATGTGTAACTTTACCCGATATATTTTTTATAGGCTTATAACTGAGTTGGTAATAGATTACTGAATCATTAACCCTCAAATCAATAATGGTTTTTTGAGGGTGCCCCGCTAATAAATCTGCATACAATTGTTGCAATGCAGGTATACGATCAGATTGTGCGTATTCTAAAATAGAATGGCCAACCTTGATATTTTTTGTTAAAAATTGCTCACTTCTCGCTTCTGCCGATGCATTTAGTGCAATAATGTTTAAATTATGATCAAGAATAATAAATGACTCGTCGGTATTATTTAAAATGAGTTTCATTTCATTCATCAACTGCTGGGTAACTGCCATCTGCTGCTGCCGTTCTGAAATGTCGGCTATAATAGCCGCAGCCATTTGTTCGCCGGAAAGTGTTGTAAACAGTCGCGAGGACATTTCAATAGAAAACCTGTCTCCGTTGCTTTTTATTCCAATAAAATTTCCCTGAACAAAACCTGTATTATCTCTTACTTTATATTTCTCTGCAAATCCGGGCATGGTTTCATCTATCAATCGACTGCGGTGCATGGTCCGCAAATCTTGCAACGGATATCCGAACATTTCAGCAGCCGCATAATTGGCTTCTATTACGGTACCATCGGGTTTAGACAAAAAAATTGCCAGTGGTGCATGTAATATGGTTTGATGATAGATTTCTTGCATACACAGTAACTTATAGGATTGGATAAGTGCCATTTCCGGCACTTGTACCTCATTTAAAGTTAAAGATATTCCAAAATATATAAAAATTAAATCCTTTTCAAAAATGTCAGAAAATCATGGATAAACCTGAATGAAGATATATTAAATAAATTAATTTTAAAATATATTGTATGTTGTTTTGTGACTATTTATAAATTATTGAGTTACAGGAACAGTTTCCACCATTTGTTGTTAGATACAGGGGTTTACTGCTGATAGCGGATACAACCTTAAGTTGTTATAAAATTATATGATGAACAAAATATCTTTTCAACAGTTGTATATTCATGCTATCAGGTTACTTTGAATTGCACGGTTTATTTAATGTTTACCGGCATGACGACAAATTTTGAATTTATGCAACGACCATGGAATATACCCAGCTTTCCCGTTTACAGTTTGGCCACCTATTTATATGAAGCAATCAATATGAATATTTGTACTTATGTTACTCCGGTCAGCATGCATCCCAAACTTTATTGTGTTGCTATATACCAAAACACCAAAACGATGGACTGGTTGAACCAATCTAAGGAAGCTGTGCTGCAATTATTGCATGCCGACCAATATAAACTGGTTCGTACATTAGGACAAAAATCTGGCTTTAATTACAACAAACAGCAATGGCTGGAAAAGAACCTTTATTTAACACAATGGAAAACTTTACCTGTACTGGAGAATGCAGCAGCCTATATCCATTTACAAAAAATAAGCACCTTTAGCTCCGGGGGCGATCATGTTTTGTTTGTATTTAAAGCCCTTCAATACCAATCACTATCTGCCAATATTTTAACCACTGACATTTTATCTAAGAAAAAATTGATACGAATATGACACAAGAGGATACTGATCGTATTATTGAAATGGCATGGGAAGATAAAACACCTTTTGAGGCTATTAACTTTCAATTTGGTTTAACGGAACAAGATGTTATTGCAATAATGCGCAGGCAGCTAAAACGGAGTAGTTTTCATTTATGGCGCAAACGCGTAAATAGCGGCATGAGTAAAAAACACTTACACAAACGACCTGCCGGTATCAGCAGATTCAAAAGTAGTATACAAAGGCAAATTACCCTCAATAAAATTAGTAAACGATGAGGTATTTGAGTACCGATTATCCTTCCATTCTTCAGGCCATTGATGTAATTGAACCTATTGCTTATGCACAAACCAGAAATTATCTGAATGGGAAAGTAACTTATTTGTCACCCTATCTATCCAGAGGTGTTATTAGTACAAGGCAAATTCTGCAACATCTTATTCTACAAAAATTTACTTTTAGCGAAGTAAAAGTATTATTGCAGGAATTGGCGTGGCGCGACTATTATCAACGCATATGGCAGGAAAAAGGAGCGCAAATCAATCAAAATATATTTCAGTTAACCCGACAATTTCATACCAACCTTTTACCTACTTCAATTCTGGAAGCAACAACCGGAATTACAGTTATTGATACAGCTATTCAACAAATGTACCAAACGGGTTATATGCACAACCATTGCCGCATGTATACTGCTTCTATGGCATGTAATGTGGCACAAACACATTGGCTAATACCTGCAAAATGGATGTATTATTACTTAATGGATGGCGATTGGGCAAGCAACGCATTGAGTTGGCAATGGGTGGCCGGAACTTTTAGTTCCAAACAATATGTGGCCAATCAGGAAAACATGAATCGTTTTACCGGCACACGCCAATACCACACCTTTTTAGATGTGCCTTATGAGCAATTACCACTGCAAATAATTCCTCAGGTATTG
Source organism: Bacteroidota bacterium (assembly GCA_021824365.1). GTDB lineage: Bacteria > Bacteroidota > Bacteroidia > Chitinophagales > Chitinophagaceae > Hydrotalea. Next base: position 19,273 of record JAKAKY010000018.1, read on the forward strand.
CAGCATCGTTCCAGCCTTCAATTGAGTACTACCTTACCCAATCATTTACCGCCATTACAAATAAATCCTCTTCTTCCTACACTCATTTATAATTATTATAACTTAAGTGCCACCTGGCATCAGCATACTTTAGCCAATCGCATTCTTTTATTAGAACCTGCACTATTTCAACAATATCCGGTGAGCGATAAGTGTATTCATTTTGCACTTGAACTTGCCCAAAACATACCCGGCATACAATGCTTTGCTGGCAGCTTTGAAGCGCTCATTAACCTAACCGGAAAAAGCACTATTATTTATCGAGAGCATCCGCTCAATCAACATTACCAAGGTGAAATAGAACCCAGAGAATGGATGGTGCCAGAAGTAAAAGGTTACTTTCCTTCCTTTTTTAGCTATTGGAAAAAAATTACCAAAAAATTGGAAAGCTATTTTCAACCATGAACTTAATTCAGTAATTGTGCGATTGATATACTATGGCTCAGCGCATTCATAACATCAATGTACAGCATTGTTTATAACCAAGCATGACGGTTTTCCCATACCTCGAACAAGCAGGCTAAAAAAATAAAATATATATTTGAAAGTGTAGCAGCAGTTATTGAAATAATAAACACAATTATTGCTGAACCACTACCATTGTTGGGTAGCCCGCTGTAACCGGTCATTGATGGTTTTACCCAAATCGCTATCAGGCAGGCGTTCTGCAATAATTACATCTAAATGCATATCATCTAATTGGTGCAGCGAAGCATATAAATTAGCGGCGGCTTCCTCCATATTGGCGGTAGATGAAAGGGTGATACTGTATACATTGGCCTGTTCATGTGCTTTTTCTTTCCATAACAATAATCCAATTTTTTGATTGGGAAATTGTTGTACCAACTGCCACACATTGTCTGTTAAATAAGTGGTTGTATGAGGCGCATAATGCCTGTTTAACATACCCGGTGCATTAGGTTGGTTTTTTGCATGTGTTACTTTTTGTAAAGGACCGGTTATCTGTTCAATTGCTTCTGTGGCAATAGCACCCAATCGGTACAACACCGGCACATCACCTTCAAAACCAATAATAGTAGATTCAACTCCCTTAATGCAAGGTCCACCTTCTAATATTATCGGAATGGCATCATTAAAATATTGAAATACATGAGCAGATGTTGTTGGACTAATACTACCAAACGGATTGGCACTGGGTGCTACCAGCGGAAAATCAAGCTCCCGCAACAATTGTTGCGTAACTGTATGATTGGGTACACGTACAGCTACTGTATCTTTTCCGGCTGTTACCAAATCGGGTATTACCTGTTGCTTTTTTAATAATAAAGTAAGTGGACCCGGCCAAAAAGTTGCTGCCAGTTGCAAAGCCAGGGCAGGTATATCTTTTGCAATAGTGGGCAATTGAGCAACTGAAGCAATATGCACAATCAGGGGATTATAGAATGGACGGTTTTTTAAAGCAAATATTTTTCGAATCGCTTTTTCGCTATATGCATTACCTGCTAAACCATATACGGTTTCTGTAGGTATGGCAACTACATCATCGTTCAACAATGCTTTTCTGGCTAATGAAATATCATTTATAATCATACTTTGTTCTCTGTAATAAGCAATCAGCAATTTACTTCCGGCCTCAAAGATACAAGTACTTTACTCATTTAACACTATCGCAATATTGGCATGAATATTTAGTTTATCTGAGGCTGCTTCAAACTTATCTAATAACGCACAGATAGCCGCTAAGATTTCTTTCAACTCAGGTATTCGTTTTACAGATACAGTATCCGAATGCCCAAAACGCTCCTGTGTACTAAAGTTTTTTCTACTATGAAACTGTATTTTATCAGAGTATAAATTCGTTAAAAGCTCCTTTGCTTCTTCAACCGTAAAGCTTCCTTCAATTAATTTAAATGTGGCTGTTTTTTTCATGGTTCAATGGTTTGCTTGAAAATATTTTCATTGCCAGAACAAGTAAAATGATGGCTATGGAAAGATAGAGCCGGCTGTATAAAACATCAGTACTTATATAAGCTAACCAACTACTCATTCCGGCAATGAATAAATGAAGTATCAATTGAAGGTATGGATGATATTGGCTCATGCAATGTTTACTTTAGCATCTACCACTACCTGTTTATTGGTATTCAATAAAAAGCTTCTTACTTGCACCAGTTCATTTTGAAGCAATTTAATTTTCCCTTCCCTGTACTTCATATCTTCTTCATTTAAATGGCTATTAATTTTATCTTCATGGTATTTTATTTTTACCTGAATCATTTTAGTCATTAAGTCGATTATCTCATTACTGTTAAATTCACCTTGTATTAATTGTATGGTCATAGTTGAAAGATTGATTATTAAAAAATTATTATCTCTGTCCTCATGAGTAGGCATCTTTACCATTAAATGCATACAAGTTTTCTGTTTTTATCACATCTATTTGTTTCTCCACCGCGCATGTTGCAGTAAGGCAATAATGTGCTCTTTGGTAATGGTGGTTGCAGTAGTGGATGCCTGGTACTTACAAACTTATGCAGACTAACACAGGGACGTACATTGGCATACAAACCAAAACTTACGAGTGGTAATATTCAGGCTTTTGTAACCACCACCTTTCGGTGTAGTAATGGGATCTTCTAAAAAAAATTTGTTCACCGAAGGTATCCCGGACCTCAGGCGCTATGCCCGCTGTGTTGCCTGCTAAATACACTTTTTTACCTACTTCAATAAAATCCATTTCAATTTTAGCACCTGCAGCCAAAATAACTTTCAGAACGGCATGCATCATTTCCGGCCCAATGCCATCGCCCTTTGCAACTGTAATTCCCGTCATGGTAAATTGGTTTTTTAAATCCTGCATTGCAAAAGTGTGGGATTCAATTCATAAATTTTTATTTAATGTTTTAATGAAAAACATAAATTAAATTTATGAATTATTTTATAATCAAGACAACGTTACTAAAAAGAATGGTAATACAATAACATCAAAAAGTAATATATGTATGCCTTTATAACAAATATCGTATCGCTTTGTTTGCGCTATAATAAAGTTGGGCATATAAAAACAAGTGGGTGAAATTGGAAGCGAATTGTAGCTTCCTAAATCGCCTAATTAATTAAAATAAATTCAAACTGATTTTACTTAAATATTTAACCTGAACAAATTTAAATTCAAAATTGTAATAATCATCATTGGTTTTAAAAATATGAAAAGCATAAAGAAAAAGAACCTACCAACAAAAATTTGTTTAACCTGTAACAAACCCTTTACCTGGCTAAAAAAATGGGAAAAAGTATGGGGTGAGATTAAATACTGTAGTGATAGATGCAGAATGAATAAATCCAAAAAATATGCAAGCTAACAAGTTATTAAAATCTGCATTTATTGTATTTCCACATCAGCTTTTTCAAAATATTGAAATATTACAAAGAGCAGATAATGTTTATTTAGTAGAAGAATTTTTATTTTTTAACCAATATAAATTTCATAAACAAAAACTTGTTTTCCATCGGGCAAGTATGAAATTTTATGAAAGCTATTTAAAATTAAATAAAATTAAGGTTACTTATATTGAAGCATGGGAAGCCAATAATTCAGTACAAAACTTAATTCAGCATTTATTGAAACTATCCATTACACAAATTCATTATTATGAAGTATCCGACAATTGGCTAAATAAAAGAATTATTGAAACTTGCCGTACTTACAATATAGTTACTGTTCAACACAACAGCCATTCATTTTTAAATAATGAAAAAGATTTACAAGCATATTTCATTCATAAAACAAAATACTTACAAAACGATTTTTACATCTGTCAACGAAAAAAATTAAACATTCTGATAGATAATCAACAAAAACCTTTGGGGGGTAAATGGAGCTTTGATGCAGCCAATAGATTGAAATATCCCAAAAATAAAACTGCACCAAAAATTTTTGCTTTATCTATCAATTCATTTTATAAAGAAGCTATAGCTTATGTAAACTGTTACTATTGCAATAATTATGGAAATATTTCTAACAAGTTCATTCTACCAACCACCCATAGTGAAAGCTTAGAATGGTTGAATCAATTTTTAGAAACTCGCTTTGAAGAATTTGGAACATATGAAGATGCGATTGTTGACAATGAACATGTTTTACACCACAGTGTTTTATCACCGCTCTTGAATGCAGGATTGCTCACCCCAAAACAATTAATTGAAGTAACTTTAACATATGCTTCAACGCATCAAATTGCCATTAATTCTGTTGAAGGATTTATTCGTCAAATAATAGGTTGGCGTGAATTTATCCGGGGAATATATTTATATAAGGGTACGCAACAGCGTAACACAAATTTTTGGAAATTTCATAAAAAAATCCCTGAGTCATTTTATAAAGGCAGTACCGGTATATTACCTGTTGATGTTACCATCAAAAAAATATTAGAAACCGGTTACTGCCATCATATTGAGCGTTTGATGGTTCTTGGCAACTTTATGTTACTGTGTAATTTCCATCCAGATAGTATTTACCAATGGTTTATGGAACTGTTTATTGATGCGTATGATTGGGTCATGGTTCCTAATATATATGGTATGAGCCAATTTGCAGATGGCGGCTTAATGGCAACCAAACCTTATATTAGCGGCAGTAGCTATCTATTAAAAATGAGCAATTTCAAAAAAGGTAATTGGACAGAAAAATGGGATGCCCTCTTCTGGTATTTTCTCAATCAACATCGCAATTTTTTCTCTGCTAATCCACGTTTAGGAATGCTGATACCTGTTTTCGATAAAATGAGTGTAGATAAAAAAGAAAAAATATACAATATCGCTCATAATTGGCTTAATCAATAAATCGTTAAGATATCAAAAAAGAATTTTCTACATCTTATCATTAAATTTTGAATCCCATTTTTCTAAACATTTACCATTAATTTATGAATTAAATTTTAGGTTAATAAAGATTAACCGCAAAGTTAACAGAGTTCTTTGACAAGTCTAAAATATTTAGTATTTTCAGCTAAATTATTTGGTTATGTTTTCAACACTATCGGCATTTAAATTTCAAAAAAAATTTTCGAATCGAAATGATTGCCTTCAGTATTTAGCTGCATAAAAGTGACGTGCCGGATATATTTGCAAAAAGTGTGGATGTAATTCTTTTACCACAGACGCCAGTCTTTTGCGAGGCGTTGTTCAGCTTGCAGGTACGATGAGTCGGCAAACCCTGCTCATACTATTTTTCATAACCTTAAATTCAGCCTGCAAAAAGCTTTTTACGCTGTTTTCAGATAGGGTAAGAAGAAAGGTATTTCATCTTATGAATTAGCAAAGGAAGTTGGTATCAGTTAACCTACAGCCTGGTTATTTCATTGTAAGATTCAGCAAATATTTGTTTCCGGTGGTAATAGCCCTTTAACCGCCGAAGTACCTATTGATGAATTTGTTACAGGCGGGCCGGAACAAAAAAGCCGGGACACTCAGATGGTAAAAGAAAAAGACCTTTATAGTGGCAGAAATAAGACCCAACAAAAAAACCGGTCGGGTTTATTGTCAGAAAATTTCTGATTACACAGAAGATACTTTGCATCCTGTTATCGAAACAAGGGTTGATCAGGGTGTAAAAATTTTTACAGATAAATACCCAGGTTATGATAAGCTAAA
>JAKAKY010000019.1 GCA_021824365.1 Bacteroidota bacterium
AATAATTTTATTCACATGACGCAAAAAAAAGCAACAGGAAATTTTGGAGAAGATGTAGCAGTTCGGTATGTTCTCGATAAAGGGTTTAAGTTGCTGCACAAAAACTGGCGTTATAAATATTGGGAGGTAGATATTATTGCCTTACAAAATAATATTGTTCATTTCATTGAAGTAAAAACAAGGCAACAATCACCTTTTGGTTTTCCGGAAGATGCTGTACACCAAAGCAAAATGGATGCACTAAAAAAAGCCGCATCAGCATTTATAGAATTGCATCCGGGGTATGAAACGCTTCAATTTGATATAATTGCCATTACGTTACAACAACAACAGGTAATTGAAATTTTTTGGATAGAAGACGTATTTTTTTAAATTTAAAGAAAATGGGTACTTTTCTTAAATTTAAAAGCAGATGGCTAAATTTAAAAAAGCCTTACTGGTTATGCAGGTAATTGTTCCATCATTTTTTCAACCATTTTATAAGTAGCGGGGCAATAAGCTACATTTTGCTGATGTACATGTACGTATTGTATTACCGGCTTTTTGGCCAAATGAGGAAAGCCGGCACAGCTTTGTGGCCTAACCGGGTAAATACTACACTTATTATCTTTTAAATTTAAAAACTGGCAGGGTTGTTTATTATTTACCCAATCTTTGTCTTTCTTATCAAAATGCAACCAACGGTCTTTCATTTCCATAACCGTGATATTTAAGTATGCTGCAATGCGCTTCATGTCGGTATTGGTAAAAGTGGGGGTCATTGTTTTACAACAGTTGGCACAACTAAGACAGTCAATTTCATTCCAAACGGCTTTATCTAATATGACCACCAATTTATTTAATGAGTCAGGTGCTTTTTTCTCAATTTTTCCCAGGTATTTTTTAAATGCAGATTGATGATAACGTACTTTTTGTTTGAAGGAACGCAGATTAACGGGTTGCATAAATTTGGAATCAATGTTTAAGGAAGTAATAATGGTAAAAATATTAGGGTTTGGGCAATTACTGAAATAAATATTAACATCTGAATGAAACAGATACGTATTTCAAAAGTATCATCACGTTTATTTTACTGTAATATTTATCAATTATGCCATCAATTGCCGGGCAGGTAAAGAATATTGTATTTTTATGGTACATAAATGGCCATCATCAAATCATGCAAAAACATGTGGGAATCGTATAAAAAAGGTTTTAAAACGTATTTACAATTAGAGCGTTCATTAAGTGAACATTCAGTTGAGGCATATTTGCGTGATGTTGACAAATTAATGCAATACCTACAATTACAACCCACGCCCAAAAGCCCGGGCGATATACAATTAAGCGATTTACAACATTTTTTGGAATGGATTGAGCATTTAGGTATGTTAGCCACTTCGCAGGCAAGAATTATTTCAGGCATTAAACAATTTTACAAATATTGTTTAACCGAACAAATTGTAACCACAGATCCTTCAACTTTATTAGAATCACCAAAAACAAAAAGAAGTTTACCCGATATACTCAGTTTTGAAGAGATTGAAAATATTATTGCTCAAATTGATGTAAGCACCCCTGAAGGCACCCGCAATAAAGCCATTATTGAAACCATGTACAGTTGCGGTTTAAGGGTAAGTGAGGTAATCAATTTAACCCTCAGCCATATATATTTTGATGTAGAATTTATTCGTATAACCGGTAAAGGCAATAAAGAGCGTTTAGTACCTATTGGCGCACCAGCATTAAAATATATTCAGCTATATATAGAAACCATTCGCAAACAATTACCCGTTCAGAAAGGATTTGAAGACATTTTATTTTTAAACAGAAGAGGTAAAGGGCTTAGCCGGGTGATGATTTTTTATATTATAAAAAATTTGGTTCTGAAAGCTGATATTCGAAAAAATATTTCACCCCATACTTTCCGACATTCATTTGCCACGCATTTAATTGAAGGCGGCGCCGATTTAAGAGCTATTCAGGAAATGCTGGGGCATGAAAGCATTACTACCACAGAAATATACACCCACTTAGACCGTAATTTTTTAAGAACTACTTTACAGGCATTTCATCCGGCTTTTAAAAATTAACAACAAATACTGGCTTATTCAACAAACGTTTAATAGGTTTGTACTTCAACAAACTCTGTGATATGAAAAAAATATTATTTGCATTTATTGCATTATTGACTGTTCAATTTGGTTTTAGCCAAATAAAAGTACCCGCAGCCAGTCCCACCGAAACTATTATTCAGGATTTTGGTATGGGAAAATTAGAATTAACATATTCCAGGCCTAATTTAAGAGGCAGAACGGCTTTTAAAGAAAATAGTGAATTAGCACCATTGGGCAAAGTATGGCGTACCGGTGCCAATGCATCCACAAAATTAAAAGTAACTGACCAGATTGATTTAGCCGGTAATCAATTAGATTCTGGTACATATGCCATTTTCACGATTCCCGGAAAAAAAGAATGGACCATCATTATTAACAAGGATTCTAAAAACTGGGGAACAGATTATGCACCGGCCGATGATATATTCCGTTTTACCGTTCCTGCCGAAAATATGAAAGAATCGATGGAAACATTTACCATGCAGTTCACCAATATTCAACCCGAAAGTTGCGAACTGCATTTAATGTGGGGAAATGTAGCGGTAAAAGTACCCATCATTACACCTATTGTTAGCCGTTTAAATGCACAATTTGATCAGGCTTTATCGGCCGATAATGTTAACCCCAACCTTTATTTTTCAGCTGCTAATTTTTATTATGATATAGCCAAAGATTATAATAAAGCTTTAACCAATGTTACCAAAGCAACTGATAAAAATCCCAAAGCTTATTACATGTTTTTATTGAAAGCAAAAATTGAAAAAGCATTGGGCGATAAAGCCAGTGCCAAGGCAGATGCGGAAAAGTGTGTGCAATTAGCTACAGAAGCAAAGAATGATGATTATGTACGTGGCGGAAATATGTTACTAAAATCACTTTAATGTACAGTTTGATAGGAATATTAAGAGTTGCTGTTCCTTAACAAAACAGCAGCTCTTAATTTATATGAGAGATTAAGGTGATTAATGCACTTCTGCCATATCGGGTATAGCATCCACTTTATAAGCACCGGCATCTAATCTGGCTTTAGTTTCGCTAAAGGCATGTAAGGTTTCCTGAATATCTGCATCAGTATGTGCAGCAGTGGGTATTAAGCGGTAAATAATATGTCCTTTTGGAATAACAGGATATACCACAATAGAACAGAAAATGTGGTAGTTTTCGCGCAAATCCATAACCATTGCGGTGGCCTCTTCTACCCCGCCTTTCATATAAACAGGTGTTACTACAGAATCGGTATTGCCAATATCAAATCCTCTTTCTTTTAATCCTGTTTGTAATTGAAGGGCATTGCTCCATAATTTAGCTTTCATTTCGGGTATGTTTTTCAACATTTCCAAACGCTTCAAGTTTCCAATTACAATAGGCATAGGAAGACTTTTTGCAAAAATTTGAGAACGAATATTGTATCGTATATAATCAATAATTAATTTAGGACCGGCCATAAAAGCACCTATAGAAGCCATTGATTTGGCAAAGGTTGAAAAATATAAGTCAATGGCATCCTGGCAACCCTGCTCTTCACCTGCACCGGCACCGGTTTTACCCAATGTACCAAAACCATGTGCATCATCTACCAATAATCTAAACTCAAATTGTTTTTTAAGTGCTGCAATTTCTTTTAATTTACCCTGATCACCGGCCATACCAAATACCCCTTCGGTAATCACTAAAATACCACCCGCTTTTTGTTTTTCAATTAAAGCAGTAGCACGTTCTAACTGCTTAACCAAATCTTCTACATCATTGTGCTTGTATACGTACCTATGGCCTGTATGTAAACGTAAACCATCAATAATACAGGCATGGCTTTCAGCATCGTACACAATTATATCATGCCTGCTGCAAAGTGCATCAATGGCACTCATTATACCCTGGTAGCCATAATTCAATAAAATGGCATCTTCTTTATGTTCAAATGCGGCTAATTCTTTCTCTAATTGTTCATGGTAATTGCTGTTACCACTCATCATTCTGGCACCCATCGGAGCCGCCAGTCCATATTCTTTAGCCGCTTCTGCGTCTGTTTTTCTAATTTCGGGATGATTGGCTAAACCCAAATAATTATTTAAGCTCCAAACAATCATTTCTTTACCACGAAATTTCATGCGGTTTGCAATTTCTCCTTCTAATTTTGGAAAGGCAAAATAACCATGTGCTCTTTCACGATGCTGGCCAATGGGCCCATAATGTTTTACTAATCTTTCAAAAATGTCTGCCATGCCTAATTTTTTATTTTAAATGAGGAATGTTTCAGGATGTTGCCAACAAACCCATTTGAATAGAGTGGTTGGTATACAAAATTCAACATATTTGCCACAACACTGAATTATATTCGGTTGCAAAATTAATAAATTGATAAGATGAAGGGTTAAAAAAGATTTTTTTATTACACTGTATACCAATTTATACAATAAATTAATAAACAAAAAAAAGGTAGCCTGCTTATCTTTAACGCTTCAAAAACGGATGCAATGAATAGAAAAAAAAATTTAGTTGCATGTGCAATGGTAATTCTAACCATTCCACTATTGCAGGCACAAACAAAGGTTAATAATACACAAAATGCCAAGGTTGCAAGGCCAAAATTGGTTGTTGGAATTATTGTAGATCAAATGCGGTGGGATTATTTGTACCGCTTCTACCATGTGTACGACCCCAATGGTGGTTTTAAAAGATTATTGAATCAGGGATTTTCGTGCGATAACACTTTGGTGCCCTATTTGCCTACCGTTACTGCAGTTGGGCATACCTGCGTTTATACTGGAAGTGTACCAGCATTAACAGGTATTGCAGGAAATAACTGGTTTGATAACAACACTTTAAAAACAGTATATTGTACCGATGATGCCGGTGTTACTACCGTTGGAAGTAACACCAGGGTTGCAGGAGAAATGAGCCCGCGTAATTTATGGGTTACTACTATTACCGATGAATTGCGTTTGGCGACTAATTTCAAAAGTAAAACAATTGGTATTTCTATAAAAGACAGAGGGGCTATATTACCTGCCGGACATGCGGCCAATGCTGCTTTTTGGTACGATTACCAAACCGGTAACTTTATTTCGAGTACTTATTACATGAAACAACTACCGGGATGGTTAACCAACTTTAATAACAAAAAATGGGTAGATAGCTATTATGAAAAAAACTGGGCACCCCTTTTACCTAAAGCCACTTATGAAGCACTTTGTGATGTAGATGAAAACACCTATGAAGGCAAACCATTTGGCAAAGATGAAAAAGGCTTTCCATATGACCTTTCAAAATTCAAGAGCAAAGATTACAGCAAAATTGCCAGTACCCCTTATGCCAACGATTTATTAGAAAACCTGGCAGAAACTACCCTTGCCAATGAGCAAATGGGAAAAGGTAACAATACTGATTTTTTAGCAGTGAGCTTTTCAAGCACTGATTATATTGGCCATGCTTTTGGCCCCAATAGCTGGGAGGTTTTAGATGTTTATGCCCGTTTAGATAAAACATTAGGTAAACTATTGGATTATTTAGATAAAACCATTGGTAAAAATCAATACACTGTTTTTTTAACTGCCGACCATGCCGGTGCGCAAATTCCGGAATTTTTAGCCAAACACAATATACCCGGTGGCAGAGCCGATGACCATGATTTGATGAAAGAATTAAATCAGCATTTAGTCACACCATTTCATCAACCCAATTTAATCAATGCCATTTGGGAGTTTGATGTGTATTTAAATCATGGTTTAATTGATTCATTGCAATTAAATCAAATGGCCATTGAAAAAAGCATTACACAGTACTTGCAGAAAGACAATCGTGTTTTAACTGTTGTAAATAAAGCCAAGGCTGCAACCGTTTCATTACCTGCAAGCATTAGAGAGATGATTGTGAATGGCTATACCCCCAAAAGAAGTGGCGATTTACAAATAATAATGAAATCCGGTGTAATGGATGCGGGGAAAACCGGCATGAGCCACGGTGTTTCCTATACCTATGATACGCATATTCCTTTGTTATGGTATGGTTGGGGTATTCAGAAAGGGCACACCAACAAAACCACTTATATGACAGATATTTCTGCCACCTTAGCAGCTTTATTAAAAATACAAATGCCCAGTGGCTGTATTGGAAAATCAATTACAGAAGTTTACCAATAAAATAAACACACACTTCGCTGTATAAAAAAAGCAGTGTTTCCTAATTGTAACACTGCTTTCTAATTTTATGTTGTAATTGTTTAAAGCAAACTTTTATTTAGCCAATTTAGCCTGAAGGTTTTGATTCAATGCCTCTAGGAACTCTTCCGTATATAAATAATGTTCGCCATGATTTACTTTATTGCCATAAATGCAAACTGCCAAATCTTTTGTCATTTTTCCGCTTTCTACTGTTTCTACACAAACAGTTTCTAAAGCATGGCAATAATGAATCAATGCTTCATTATTGTCTAATTTCCCACGGAATTCCAAACCTCTGGTCCATGCAAAAATAGAAGCTATGGGGTTGGTGGAGGTTGGGTTTCCTTTTTGGTATTCGCGGTAATGGCGTGTAACTGTTCCATGTGCTGCTTCAGCTTCCATCACAGTGCCATCGGGAGTAATTAAGGTAGAAGTCATTAATCCTAATGAACCAAAACCCTGGGCAACGGTATCGCTTTGTACATCCCCGTCATAATTTTTACAAGCCCACACAAAATTGCCATTCCATTTTAAAGCAGAAGCCACCATATCATCAATTAAGCGATGTTCATACGTAATACCTGCGGCATCATATTTTACTTTAAATTCATTTTGATAAATTTCTTCAAAAATATCTTTAAAACGGCCATCATATTTTTTTAAGATGGTGTTTTTGGTTGATAAATATAATGGCCATTTTTTGATTAATGCCTGATTAAAGCAGGCACGTGCAAAACCTTTGATGCTTTCATCGGTATTATACATAGCCAATGCAACACCGTCACCTTTAAATTGGTATACTTCAAACTCCTGAACAGAGCCATCTTCCCCCTCAAACTTAATAGTGAGTTTTCCTTTCCCTTTTGTTACAAAATCGATAGCCCGGTATTGATCACCAAAAGCATGACGGCCAATACAAATAGGTGCAGTCCAGTTTGGTACCAACCGAGGCACATTTTTACAAACAATGGGTTCGCGAAATACGGTTCCATCTAAAATATTTCGAATGGTGCCATTAGGGCTTTTCCACATTTGTTTTAAATTAAATTCTTTTACCCTTGCTTCATCAGGGGTAATGGTGGCGCATTTTATACCAACGCCAACTTTTTTAATGGCATTAGCTGCATCGATGGTTACCTGATCATTGGTTGCATCGCGGTGTTCAATACCCAAATCGAAATATTGAATATCAACATCTATATAAGGCAATATCAGTTTGTCTTTAATATATTTCCAGATAATTCGGGTCATTTCATCACCATCCAGCTCTACCACCGGGTTTGTTACTTTAATTTTTTGTGTCATATAGCTAATTTTTGTTTTTAAGGGATACAAAAGTAGGGTTTTTGGTATTTTGTAAAGATGTGAACTTGAGGAGCATCCATACATCAACACCTATCATCCGCAAGAATAAGCTGTGTCTATATATTCACTACCAATACCGGAATATGTACATGGTGCCTTACCGTTTCAATGGTTTCACCAAACAAATAATCTTTAATACCCCGGTGCTGGTGGGCACCCATTACCAATAAATTGGCTTTGTTTTTGTCAACTATACGAACAATTTCCTTTTTCCGGTTACGATAGCCCAATTCATAAATAGCTTCATAACCTAATTGTTTCAATTGCATAGCATAATTTTCAAGTCTGGCTTTATCTTTTCGGGTTTCGTCATCATCGCTCTCTTTTCCTAAAAAAAGGGCAGATACGCTTTCCACCACATGTATCAAAATAAAAACAGCATCTTTATTGCCTTGTGCCAGTGCATAAGCGATTAATTTTTCATCTTTAGCAGTAAAATCTAAAGCAATGGCAATTCTGTTATTTTCTTCTAACTGCAAAGCACGTAATTGAGGGGTTTCACCATGAAGTTTAATACTCTTGCGCATCTTTCTTTGTATGGCAAGTGGCAGGAACGTAGTAATTAAAAACAAGAAAGATAAAAAAACAGCACCCAATCCAACCAATATTTTCCAAATAAAGTTACCCTGCTCCTGATACAAAACAGCAGTTTCCTCTATCACCATTTTCACATTCAAATAAATTAATATAATTGCAACTAACCAGGATAATATTTTGATAGGAAATGAAATGGCAAATTTTCCCATGGTTTCTTTATCGCTCACAAAGTGTATTAGTGGAATCATGGCAAAACCTAATTGAACACTTAATATTACCTGGCTTAAAACAAGCAGTGCATCAATCCGGTCATCTCCATAAATCAAAATAGTAATTACGGCAGGAATAATTGCAAAAAGCCTTGTAATCAGCCTGCGTAACCACGGATTAATGCGAAGGCTGATATATCCTTCCATAACTATTTGGCCGGCATAAGTACCTGTAATGGTTGAGCTTTGCCCTGCTGCGATTAACGCTATTGCAAATAATAGTGGTGCCAGTTGAGAGCCTAAAAGGGGTTGCAGTAATCGGTGTGCATCTTCAATTTTAGCTACACTTGTATTTCCTGTAGTATAGAAAACGGAGGCAGATAAAACCAATATTGCAGCGTTCACAAAAAATGCTGCGTTAAGTGCAATTGCGCTATCGATGTTGTTATAGCGAATAGCTCTTTTAATACCCTCGTCATCTGTATTTATTTTCCTGGTTTGCACCAGTGCCGAATGCAGGTATAAATTGTGCGGCATTACCGTAGCACCAATAATACCAACAGCAATATATAATGCTTCTTTATTTAAATGATGGGGAACAAAGCCATACATTACCTGATTTAAAACAGGGTGTGCCAGAATAATTTCTATTAAAAAAGAAATGCCAATTACAACTACTAATGCAATAATAAACGCCTCTAATTTGCGAATGCCAAAATTTTGTAGCCAAAGTAATAGCAGTGTATCTAAAACGGTTAATGAAACACCCCAAATTAAAGGTAACCCGGTTAATAAATTAATACCCAATGCCATACCCAGTACTTCTGCTAAATCACAGGCGGCGATAGCAATTTCAGCTAAAATATATAAACAAAAATTAACAAATTTGGGATATATTTCTCTATTCGCCTGGGCTAAATCTCTTCTTCGTACAATACCCAAACGGGCACTTAAACTTTGCAACAACAAAGCCATTAAATTACTCATTAACAATATCCAAATTAAGCTATACCCAAATTGGGCACCGCCTTGTAAATCGGTAGCCCAATTTCCGGGATCCATATAACCCACACTCACTAAATAGGCCGGACCAATATAGGCCAGAATTCTGCGCCAGCCTTTTCGAGGCTGCATGGTATCTACACTTTCGTGTACTTCGCTTAAAGAATGTTCATTACGATATAATTTATCCATAAATATTACTTACAAAAATAATGGTTAATCAGCCTTAAACGATAAAACTTAACACAGATGTATTACTTTTAGCTCCTGAAATAAACGCCATGAAAAGTATTCAACAGTTTATTACGTTTATACCCATTTTACTTTTGGCAGTTGGCTGCCAAACACACACCAGCGATTTAAGTGGTACAAAACCCATTCGCACCAGCGATTTTTTTGCGGCTTTCCCTCCTATTAACCTACCAATAACCATTGCCGATACCAATATCAACTCTTTTTCTGATACTACCATTATTGGTTTAAAAGCCATGACACAGTTTATACCAGACAGTGTTTTAAAGCATTTCCATTTGAATAAAAACGTCATCATTCATCCGGTGGGTAGTATTCAAAAATTAAAAGAAAAATATTTATTATCCAATTTCAGCTATAAAAACAATACAATACTTGGAGTATTTGTGTTTAATGACAAGAATGAATTTTTAGCTGCAAAAAATCTGCTTCAATCCAAACAAAATGATGGGTATGTGCACAGTATATATCTTAATAAAGAACCTACTTTCTTAATTAGCCGCGAAAAATACAGCTCCGAAAAAAAATTGCTGTATACCCGTATAGGCTGGGTATATACCAGCGGAAGTACTTTTATGGTAGCCATGAACGATGGTAATGAAGATGCATTAAAGAATAATACCATCATTAACCCAATTGATACTTTGCCAAAAAAAAACAAGCATAGTGGTAATTACGTCAAAAATTCAAAAAATTTTATAGCCATAAGAGATAGTAAATCTACAAAATTGTATCATTTTTTTATTCACTTTGAAAATCAGGACAACTGTACCGGCGAGCTAAAAGGTACGATGAAAATGGTGAGTGAAGATAAAGCAGTGTACAGAGAAATTGGGGAACCATGCAGTATAGAATTTACTTTCAAAAACAATGAAATAATTTTTAAAGAAAATGGGAAATGCGGCAATAAACGCGGCATACAATGTTATTTTGATGATACTTACCCAAAACAAAAACCACATAAAATACGGAAGAAGAAATAAGCTTAAAGTATTCCACTCATTTAGTAGAGCACTAATTCAATCGTTTGCGGTTTATAAAATTTATTCTTTTATGTGTCATAATTCAAGCTTTTAACATAGTTTCACCTTTCAGGTCTAATTAATGTGTAAAAAATACATTTTAAATAAAAGCGTTTATATTGCAAGCCCAAATCAAATAACCAATCAAGAAAAAGTAATTTATGAACTTTCGTAGCTATCATGTGCCATATGTTGTAAGTGAACAGTACAATAAAAGAGTAGTTTATTTTTCAATGGAATTTGCCATTCATCAACCTTTAAAAATTTATAGTGGTGGTTTAGGGTTTCTAGCAGGTTCGCATTTACGCAGTGCATATGAATTAAGACAAAATATGGTAGGTATTGGTATTTTGTGGAAGTATGGTTATTACGATCAAACCAGAAATCAGGATCAAACCCTGCAACCTGCCTGGATGGAAAAGATCTATTCCTTTTTAGAGGATACAGGTATTAAATTTCAGATTATTATTCATGATCATCCGGTTTGGGTAAAAGCCCTTTATTTAAATCCTGAAACCTTTAAATCGGCTCCATTGTTTTTATTAACTACCGATTTACCTGAAAATGATTATGTATCACAAACCATTTCACACCGCTTGTACGATGCCAATGTATCTACCAAAATTGCCCAGTTTATGTTGTTGGGAATTGGCGGTGCCAAATTAATGGATGAACTGGGATTTAATCCGGATGTGTACCATTTAAATGAGGCGCATGGCGTATCAGCTGCTTTTTATTTAATGAATAAATTTAAAAGTGTTGAAAAAGTAAAAGAACATTTAGTGTTTACTACCCATACACCTGAAGAAGCAGGCAATGAAAAACACGATATTTATCTGTGCCAGAAAATGAGTTACTTCTGCGGCATTAGTATTGATGAAGTAAGGCGTTTAACCGGTATAACAGATGATTTGTTTAATCATTCTTTAGCAGCACTTCGCTTTGCACGCAAAGCCAATGGCGTTAGCCGCTTACATGGTGAAGTTAGCAGAAAAATGTGGAGCCATTATTCCGGTATTTGTGAAATTATTCATATTACAAATGCTCAAAACTGGCGTTACTGGGCCGATAAGCAGTTATACAAAGCCATGGAAGAAGGAAATGATTTGGCTTTTGATGACAGAAAAAATTACTTGAAGAAAAGAGCTTTTGAAATTGTGGCCGACCAAACCGGTAAATTATTTGATTCGAATGCTTTAACCATTGTATGGGCCAGAAGATTTGCAGGCTATAAACGTGCTGATTTTCTGACACAGGATTTGGTAAGATTTGAAAAATTAATTAATAGCATTGATAAACCAGTGCAATTTATCTGGGCAGGAAAGCCTTACCCGGTGGACTATCCGGCAATTAGTCAATTTAATAATTTGGTGCATTTGAGTAAAAACTATAAAAATGTTGCTGTATTAATTGGCTATGAACTTACTTTAAGTAAAAGGTTAAAACAAGCTGCAGATGTTTGGTTAAACAATCCACGTGTACCAAGGGAAGCTTCCGGCACCAGCGGTATGACAGCAGCAATGAATGGTGCAGTGAATTTTTCAACTGATGATGGATGGATTCCTGAATTTGTAAATCATGGCAACAATGGTTTTGTTGTACCTAAAGCTGATTATGAAAACTTAAGTGTGCACGATCAGGATAATTATGACTTAAACAAAATGTATGAAATTTTAGAGCAACAAATTGTACCATTGTATTACAAAAATTTTGAAACCTGGCGCCAGATTATGAAAAACGGAATGCGAGATGTACGTTTCCAGTTTGATAGTAATAGAATGGCACATGAGTACTATGATTTGATGTATAAATAACTGATTATATTCCAAATTGCAAGAAGCTGCCATCTAAAAGTATGGCAGTTTTTTTATGTGTTAAGCAACTTTTGTTTACATGCAGCATGCACATTCAGTTTTAATTGAATATGCACAGAAAAAAGCCCCATACAGTTAAGTAAAGGGCTTTAAAAAGCTGTATACAAAAATCTGTATACAAATAGATTAATAATACCTGAGATTCAATTCAACTCTTCTATTCATGGCTCTACCTTTTGCTGTTTTATTATCAGCAATTGGTTTTTGAGAACCATAACCTGTTGCATGTAACCTGTCGGCACTTATACCGCCTTTATCAATAAAATATTGCATTACTGCATTGGCGCGTTTTTCGCTTAAAGCCTGATTTACTGCTTCATTGCCAACATTGTCGGTATATCCTTCAATATCTAATTTTAAATTAGGATCGTCATGCACAATTTTTACTACCTCACTCAAAGGCTTGTATGAATTGGCTATTAATTGTGCACTACCGGTTGAGAAAAAGATGTTTTTTGCAATGGTCTTTACCTTCACAATTACTTCCTCCTTAACAACAGGACAACCAAAATTTTCTTTTACACCAAAAACATTGGGGCATTTATCCTCTTCATCATTAATACCATCACCATCAGTATCTGGAACAGGGCAACCCTGGTAACGGGCAACGCCTGCCACAGTGGGGCATTTATCTTCATCATCATTAATTCCGTCACCATCAGAATCCGGAACAGGGCAGCCGTTGTATTTAGCTAATCCGGGAACAGTAGGACATTTATCATTGTCATCATTCACTCCATCACCATCGGTATCAGGTACAGGGCAACCATTGTATTTGGCAACACCTGGCACAGTGGGGCATTGGTCTTTATCATCAGGTATGCCATCGCCATCAGTATCTTTTGGTTCCACTTTTACAGGAGGTGGTGGAGTTGCAGCAGGTTTTACCTGTTTTTTGCCCGGCGCAATGGGTGATGCAAAACCTAAACTATATTGAAAATTATAGTTGGTTAAATCTGATATTCCTAAATGATAGGAATATTGCAAATTAATGAAGTTGCCTTCTCCTAAATTAAATTGTAAACCGGTTCCAACCGGAATGTAGGCGCCAAAATAGGTTCCGGCATACATTGAAGCACCAACGCCGGCTGATAAATATGGCACCATAAAATACTTGTCAGTCAGCAATTTTAAATTTACACTGGCATCTGCTTCCAGTAAAAATTTATCCTGAACCGGCGTTTGTACACCGCTCTTATACAGAAAAGGGTATTTTAAGAATGAACCACCAAGCCCGGCCATAAAATCTAAATGGTCGGTTAATCCTTGAAAATACTGAACATTTAACCCCGGAGACATATCTCTCATTTTAGTCCATTGCTTATTTTCAAAAACAGTGGTAATAGAGCTGCTGCCAATTAAATCGGGGGTTTTAAAATCCTTGAGAAAAAAATTGATACTCAAAGAAGGCCTTTTTATCAGCTGGGTAGCTTCCTGACCAAATACAGTAAGCATACCGCTAATACTGGTTAAAAGTAGTAGGGTTTTCTTCATAATGTTAATTTTATTGTAGCAAAAATAAAGGGGTTATTCAATTTTAATGAAATTTTTGCAGTTTTAATTTTCAGTTAATGTTAACATTCTTACTCTAAGGTATCTTTATCTACCTCTTCTACCCGCACTTTCACCAGCCCGCGCTTCATAAATTGCAATTTTCGGGCGGCAGCCCTGCTTAAATCAATTACCCTCCCTTTTTTTGCCATGCGCTTACTCATCCGATCATTTATACGAACAATAACGGATTTATCGTTCCGTAAATTCGTAACCCTAACCCGCGTATTCAATTTAAAACTATTGCTGGCGGCTGTCATATTTTTATTGTCAAATCTTTCGCCAGTTGCCGTTTGGGTGCCGGTTAAATTTAAACTATAAAAACTGGCTATTCCTGTTACCACTTTTGGCAATTTTACAGGAACTACAGCCAAACTATCTTGTGCTTTGCCAATGAAGGCAATGCAGAAAAAAAAGAAAAAGTTAAGTAAAAAAATTTTCATTTGCTACTTTTTAATGAAAAAATAACTGTCGTTTCGCCAATTTTTATCCTATTGAATGAAAGAATCGGCAGCCTTTATGATGTATCTTCTATACTAAAGCCCTGCTATTGAAAATGCATGCAGCTACTATGTATATATATATGTTTAGCCTATAATTATTATGATGTATATTGGTGCTTACAGCTATTATTGCAATAACGCATCAAAAAAATGACATTTTAGCAGGATATTACCTGAAATGATTACCAATCATGATCCAAAAATTAAAATACATTCAACTACACTTAGGATATTGCTTATATAATATAGGCATATTGGTAATGCTGAGCTGCACCTTTCATCCAAGTACTGTGCCAAAAAATAAATATACCCCATTCATATCTGAAATTAGCTTAAAATTTCAAAATAAAGATTTACAAATAGATAGTTTACGAATGATTAATTTAAATACTAAAATACCCTGTTTGTATGTTGATTTAAGGTATGCCGGCAACAATAATTTTATGCATTCGGCCATGTATCCGTACCATTTTAACATTGCATATGCCCGTAAACCGGTAGCGGAGGCTTTAAAAAAAGTACAACAGACGTTGAATGCAAAAGGATTATCATTAAAAATTTGGGATGCTTATCGCCCTTTTGCAGTTACCGGAGCTTTTTGGAATAAAGTACACGACGAAAAATATGTAGCCAACCCTGCATTGGGCAGCAACCACAACAGGGGTGTTGCAGTTGATGTTACTGTGGTGGATATACATAACGGTATACCCTTAGACATGGGTACAGACTTCGATAATTTTACAGATAGTGCCCATAGTAATTACCAACAATTTTCAGCTAATATTTTAGCCAACAGAAAGCTATTAAGGGATATTATGGTGATAAATGGCTTTCAACCATTACCTACTGAATGGTGGCACTTTAGTTGGCCTAATTCCGCTGCTTTTCCGGTGCTGAATATTCCTTTAAAACAAATGAAAAAAATAGCGCATTAATTTTCACCAAAATTATTGTTGAAATTTTTGTATTTTTTCCAATCCTGTAATATCAGTATTGCTTCTTATTTGAAGTTGTATATTCTGAATCCATTCTGCGCAACCAAGTTGGTACAGATGCTCATTAATAGCTTGTATAACCTGCATTACCGCATCATATTTTCCTTCAATTACCGTGGCAAAAGGGCCAACTTCGTATTCAATACCTGATTGTTGGATAATAGCAATAGCCTCATCTACCCACACATAAGGATGCCGATCCATCACAATAGGAACAATTTGAATAGAAGCATTCACAATAAAATGATGCATGATTTTAATTTTAAATTTCAATGATATTGATAACAGCATGTAATGGAATAACTCCATAAACCTAAGGGAATAGTCTGGAAACACCTGGCGATGTTTCGTATTTTACAGGAATCTGTAATCTATTAGCATCTATGGTTAATTCAAGTAGATGAGATACACCGTTATAATATCTATCCAACACTCTGTTTATTTGCTTTTCGGTACAACAATGAATAAATTCTTCCGCTTGCAAACGAGGATTTGTATAATACCCCAACTGTTGTGCATTAGCCCATTGTTGGTTAGTAGTGATGTAATATATAAAAGACGACAGCATTGTAATAAACAAGTTTTTACGGTCAAGTATTCATTGCCATACACGTTGAATATTCTGATTGAGTAGCATTAAATCGGCCAGCACCATGGCGGTTACCGCTTCTAATACCACAGGAACTCTCAAAGCGATACACAAATCATGACGGCCTTTAACAGAAAAGGATTCAATTTCATTACTTTCCCAATTGAGAGATATTTGTTCTTTAGGTGTAGAAGAGGTAGGTTTCACTGCTACTCTAAATACCAATGGATTGTGATTGGAAATACCGCCTGCCACACCACCTGCATGATTGGTTTTTGTGGTTCCATCTGCAGCAATAATGGCATCGTTATGTTCTGAGCCAAACATTTTAGCCGCAGCAAAGCCGGTTCCAAATTCAATACCCCGAATTGCAGGAATAGCAAAAACTGCATGCGCTAATAGTGATTCTACCGAATCAAAAAAGGGTTCGCCAAGCCCTATGGGTAATCCATTTACCGTACACTCAACAATACCTCCTACAGAATCTTTTGCAGCAATAGCTTTTTCTAAGCCTGCCTCAATCGAAGGCAAACCACCTACTTCCGAAATTACCGCTTCTATAGATATATTTTTTAATATTTTTTTGGCAATTACACCCACTGCTACCAATGCAACTGTCAGGCGGCCACTAAAATGCCCGCCACCTCTATAATCTTCAAACCCGCCATATTTTTGATGTGCCACAAAATCAGCATGTCCGGGCCGTGGAATAGCTCTTTGTTTGGCATAATCTGTACTGCGTGTATTGTTGTTTTCAAACAAAATGGTTAAGGGCGCTCCGGTGGTATAATCATTAAATACGCCGCTTTTAAAAATAGGCAAATCAGATTCCTGGCGCGGTGTGGTTCCTTTCAGTACGCCACCCTTTCTTCTTTCAATATCTTCTAAAAAATCGGATACGGTAAGTGGTAAGCCTGCAGGTACTCCATCTATACAAACTCCTACACTTTCGCCATGTGATTCGCCAAATATTTGTACCCTGAAAATGCTGCCAAATGTGTTCAATTTTTCAAAGTTTAATGATTAATGATGTAAAGATACAACTACACCCAATGCAGAAATATGATGATAAAAATCGGGATAAGATTTATTGATGGCTTCTGCAGACTGAATAACAACCGGTCCATTTGCTTTTAAGGCGGCCAGGGCACAGGCCATGGCAATACGGTGATCGTGCCGGGAAGAAACGGTTGCAGCTTGTAATTCAGTTCCGCCTTCTATCATCATCAAATTATCTTGCAATTGAATATTGATACCCAGTTTACCAAATTCTTCTTGCAATGTTAATGCCCGGTTGCTTTCTTTATGTGTAAGCCTTTCGGTCCCTTCAATAACAGTAGTGCCTTCGCAATAAGCGGCCAGTGCTACCAATGGCGGAAATAAATCCGGACAATCAGTTGCATTGAAATGAAAAGCCCGAAGATTACTTTTCTGAATATGAATCTGATGGGGCTCTATGGAAATGATACAACCTGTATCAATCAGTGCCTGTATGATGGCTTTATCAGCCTGGGTTGAGTAAATATCTAAACCATTCACAGTGATATTACCCGCAATAGCGCCGGCCACCAATAAAAAAGCGGCTCCACTCCAATCGCCTTCCACTTCATATTCTACCATTGTATTTTGCGCATTAGTATGCGTTGTTTTGTCAAAATAAAAATTATGATACCCATCATTGTGGGGTATTTTCAAAAAAAAATGTTCCATCACCTTTAAGGTTAAATCAATGTAGGGTATGCTTTTTAAATTGTTGACTTTAATGCTTACATCTTTAGCATCGGCAGCGGCATAGGCCATTAATAATCCCGTTAAAAATTGTGAGCTAAGGGTACCATCAATGGTAATATTGGATGGTGTTAATGGGCCGGTTACCTCTATAGGCAACTTACCCTGATTGGTTTGCACTTTTACCTGTAACTGCGGCAATATTTGGTCAAAAAAATCCATAGGGCGTTGTAATAAACTGCCCTCGCCGGTAATTACAATACTAGTAGGATTAAGTGCAATTAAAGCTGTAAACATTCTAATGCCTAAGCCGCTTTCACCGCAATTAATATGTTGGGTATTGGCATTTATGCCTTTTGAAGCAATGATTAAACGGTTATTCTCATTTTGAATAGTAGCCCCAAGTTGTTGAATAACTTGCAGAGCAGCTCTGTCGTCATTTGAATAACCGGGGTTATATATGATACTTGTACCTGTTTTTACTAAAGCTGCGGCACAAGCCCTTTGCATGGAACTTTTAGAAGCGGGTGCCTGAATAGTACCTTTTATTTCTGAGGGATGAATCGTTGCAATCATTGAATTAAACTAAATTATTTTATACAATTTTTCAAGATCTTTTAATGGAATAGGTAATATAACTCCCTTTCCAATTTTTTCTAATAGAATATAATGCACTTCATTTTGTTGCCGTTTTTTATCCATCTGCAGCATATTCATTACTTTATGGGTATTAAATACAAAATGCGTAGGTAAGCCATATTGTGTTAATAATACAGATATACGTTCAGGGTTTTTAAATCCTAGTATTTGTTGCGATAAAATTGCTGCATAATGAATACCTATGGCCACTGCCTGACCATGAGAGAAGCCATATTCATTTTCAATGGCATGGCCCAATGTATGACCCAGATTGAGCAACTTCCTTTCACCTTTTTCAAACTCGTCAGCTTTTACTACCGACATTTTTAGCTGCACATTTTTTTGCACCAGTTCATTCAATTGTTGTTTATTTTTTTTGAGAATTCCGGGCGATGTGCCCTCCAATTGCCGGAACATAGTGGCA
Source organism: Bacteroidota bacterium (assembly GCA_021824365.1). Taxonomy (GTDB): domain Bacteria; phylum Bacteroidota; class Bacteroidia; order Chitinophagales; family Chitinophagaceae; genus Hydrotalea. The sequence continues at coordinate 18,947 of JAKAKY010000019.1, forward strand.
TTTTTAATGCAAGCATGCTTAATTATTTCTGCAAAACCATTTTGCCATTCAGCTTCGGGCAATGTTTTTAAAAAATGGGTATCATACAATAAAAAGGAAGGCTGCCGGATGGTACCCATTAAATTTTTATACAAACCAATATCAATACCATTTTTACCACCAATAGATGCGTCAACCATTGCCAATAAAGTAGTAGGCACAAAACCAAAAGCTATTCCACGCATGTAAATAGCTGCCACAAAACCGGTAATATCAGTAACCACACCACCACCAACACCCACCAATGTAGCAGTACGATCGGCCTTCAACTGAATTAACTGATCAATAATATATTGAGCCGTATCTAAACTTTTATGTGCTTCTCCTGCCGGTATAATAATTGTTTTCCAACCTTTGAAATAGCCTGCATGCAATGAATAGATATTAGCATCAGTGATAATAAAAGTGCTTGCAGGTTGCAGCATTTCTTTCAATTGCCAAAATGATGCATCAAAATAAAAATCGGTATGTTGCTGATTAAACTGAACAGCCTGATGCAGCATAGAAAATATTTTATTGAATAAAAAATATATTAAAAAATTTTTCTTTAATAATATTGGAATGGATTTGGAAGAAAACAAAAACAGCAAATAATGTTGATGGTTATTGGCTGTATATCATTTTAGGAATTCATAATTTTATTTTGATGTTGAATACTTTCCATGTGTACCGCATCAAAATAACGGGTAATAAATTCTTTACTGAGTCCTAATTTTTCGCCTTTTGCATAAGCCCTTTCTAATATGGCATTCCAACGGCTGGTTTGAAGAATGGTGATATTGTTCTCTTTTTTATAAAGGCCGATTTTTTCTGCAGCCTTCATACGCTGACCCAGTATTTGCATTAATTCATCATCGAGATGGTTAATTTGCTGGCGTAACTTTTCTAATGCAGCATGGTATTCTTCTGAAGGCACATCTTCTTTCCGCCAGTTAATACTGCTAATCATTTCACCCAAATGTTCAGGTGTAATTTGTTGTTTGGCATCGCTCCACGCATTATCGGGATCAATATGGCTTTCAATAATTAAACCATCATAATCCAAATCAATAGCCGTTTGTGCTACATCCTGCAAAATATCGCGTCGGCCGGAAATATGCGAAGGGTCATTAATCATTAACATACCCGGATTTCTTCTTTTCATTTCAATAGCTAAATGCCACATGGGTGCATTTCTATATTCTGTATTGCCATAAGAACTAAAGCCACGATGTATTAAACCGATATTTTTGATGCCTGCTTTTGCAATACGTTCAACGGCACCAGTCCATAATTCCAAATCCGGATTGATGGGGTTTTTGATCAGCACCGGAATATCTACGCCACGCAATGCATCGGCCACTTCCTGAACGCTAAACGGATTAACGGTAGTTCGGGCGCCAATCCAGAGTACATCTACATCAAAATTTAAAGCATCTTCTACCTGTTTGGCAGTTGCTACCTCAACTGTAGTCAGTAATCCGGTTATTTTTTTTGCTTGAAATAACCAAGGTAATCCTTTTACGCCAATGCCTTCAAATTGTCCGGGGCGTGTACGGGGTTTCCAAATTCCGGCTCTTAACATATCTACCTTGCCCGTTGCGGCCAAACGGGTAGCGGTTTCTAATACTTGTTGTTCTGTTTCAGCGCTGCATGGGCCGCTAATGATGAGTGGGCGCTTTTGCCACACATCCATGATGTTTTTTGTTTGTTGGGTTGCCTGCTCCATCTTCATTCAAATTGTAAATGGTGATTAATTGGTTATTTCTACTTTGATAGAATAATTGTTGACTGCATTATTCAATTTTATACAAAAAAATTATCGTTCATTGGCTTCATTCATTCTGATTTTGCGGCCGCGATAGTTTTTACCATCAATGGCTTTAATCATTTTAGCTGCCGATTTTTTTTCAATTTCAATCCAGCTATTCATATCTCGTAAATCAATTCTGCCCAGCACATCTTTTTTCAAATCGCTCATATCTAAAATAAACTGCAGAAAACTAGCTTTATAAAATCCATCTTTACTTCCTAAATTAATAAATAAGCGGGTGGTATCTGCTCCGGATAATTGGCTATTGCGATCAGAAGCACCTCTGCGACCTGTTTCGCCATATGCAGCGCCATTGCGGGTTACGGGTTCTCTTCTTTCTCTTTTCACTTCTCTTACATTCAAATCTTCTGCATTTTCATAATATTTCAGGAAGCGATCAAACTCTAATGCAGCAATGCGGGTTAACACTTCTTCTTTGGTTATATCAGCAAATTTTTCACGTAGCATGGGTAAGTAAGAAGCATATCTGTCGTTTGATACATCAGTTTCCAACAATTTATCCGTAAATGCATAAAATTGTTTGCGACATACATCTTTGCCGGTGGGCAATTCTAATTTATGAAAATTAGTTTGCACTAATTTTTCGATAGAGCGTATTTTGTATACTTCTTTAACATGTATTAAACTCATGCAAATACCGGTGCTGCCTGCACGGCCGGTACGGCCACTACGGTGGGTATACACTTCAATATCATCAGGTAAATCGTAGTTAATTACATGTGTAATTTCTTTAACATCAATACCCCGTGCTGCTACATCCGTTGCTACTAATAATTGTAATGCTTTTTCTCTGAATTCGCCCATTACTTTATCGCGTTGTTGTTGCGATAAGTCGCCATGCAGTGCATCAATATCATACCCGTCGCGAGTTAGTTTTTCAGAAATAGATTGTGCTTCGGCCTTAGTTCTGGTAAAGATGATGCCATAAATGCCGGGATTAAAATCGATCAATCTTTTCAATGCTTCATATTTGTGATGTGCATTCACCACATAGTATTGATGATCGATATTTTTATTGGTTGTATTCACTTTACCCACTGTAATTTCAAAAGGTTCTTTCATGTAGCGTTTACTTACCTTCTTAATTTCAGGAGGCATGGTTGCGCTAAACAACCAGGTAGATTCTCTTTTAGGTGTATTTTCCAGAATAAATTCAATGTCATCTTTAAAGCCCATGTTCAACATTTCATCTGCTTCATCTAACACCACATAACTAATTTGTTCTAAGTTAATGGCTTTTCTTTCAATTAAATCAATTAAACGGCCGGGTGTGGCCACTACAATGTGAACCCCTCTTTTTAAATCGCGAATTTGTAAACCAATTGAAGCACCGCCATATACGGCTACTACCTGAATGTTTTGTTTAAATTTTTTAAACAATTGAATTTCACTTACTATTTGCAAGCAAAGCTCTCTTGTAGGGCATACAATTAATGCCTGTGGGTATTTCTGATTTTCGTTAATTAACTGTAGTAAGGGCAATCCAAATGCGGCTGTTTTACCTGTTCCGGTTTGTGCCAATCCAATTAAATCTTTTGTTCCGCTCAATAAAACGGGAATTGCTTTTTCTTGTATGGCTGTTGGATTTACAAATCCTAATGCTGTAGTAGCCTTTACTAAATTTTCTTCTAATCCTAACGCTTCAAATGTTATCATGTATTCGTAAATTTTGTGCAAAGGTAGATTTTATTATCTCCCTGCTTTGTTTTGTTTATGTAACTTGCACATTCCTTGTTTCCCTTATAAAGGGATGTGTGCTTTACTCATTTATTGAAGAATGCGTTTTATTTTGTTGGCATTCTCCATTAACTCTATTAAATAATTATAATTCTCTTTTTCCAAACAGGCTTTAAACTTTCTAAGTTGTACAATATGTTCATTCAGTACATCCAATACATTTTCGCGGTTTTGCATAAATATAGGTGCCCACATAGCCGGATTACTTTTAGCCAACCGAACCGTGCTTTCAAAACCACCACCGGCCAAATCAAAAATAGCATCTTCTTCTTTTTCTTTCTCCAAAACAGTATTAGCCAAAGCAAATGAAGTGATGTGTGAAATGTGGCTAACATACGCAGCATGCGCATCATGTGCATCGGGGGCCATATACACCAAATGCATACTTAAACTTTTGTACACTGCTTCCATTTTTTGAACGGCGGTTGTATCTGACAATTCTTTTTCACAAATTACACATGAACGGCCTGCAAATGCATTATGCACTGCAGCTTCAGGGCCACTGTATTCGGTACCCCACATGGGATGCGTAGCCACAAAACGATGACGCATGGGGTGCAACTGCACAGCTTTGCATAATGCCATTTTAGTAGAGCCTGCATCGGCAACTATTTGTTGGTCATTAATTTGGTCTAAAATATCAACTACCATGGGTATAGTAACATCTACAGGTATGGCCACATAAATAAAATCGCTTTTTTGAATGGCTTCTTTTAAAGGAAGTGCTTCATCTATCAATCCCAGTTGTAGTGCTTTTTGCTCACTTTCTCTGGTTCGGCTTACGCCAATAATATGCTTCGCCAATCCTTTTTCTTTTAAGGCAAGGGCAAAAGAACCGCTAATTAATCCAACACCTATTATGGTAACATTATTAAACATGCAATCTTTTACTTAATTCGATGAATAGCTTTGATTAGTTTTTCTTCAGTAGCACAAAGGCTTATCCGTATATATTGATTTCCGGCCGATCCAAAAATGCCACCAGGAGTAATAAAAACACCGGCATTGTACAATACTGAATCACTCAAAGCAAAACCATCATTTATTTGGTTAGGCACTAAAGCCCAAACAAATAATCCCACCTGATTTTTTTGATAGGTACATTGCAACAAATCGAGTAATTCAAACACCTTTTCTCTACGTTGTGCATACACTTTATTCAATTCAATAAACCAGTCTTTACCTAATGCCAATGCTTTTGCAGCAGCTAATTGTAACGGTAAAAACATTCCACTATCCATATTACTTTTAAAGCGCAACACTTCATCAATTCTTTCTTTATTGCCACAAAGCATTCCAACACGCCATCCGGCCATATTATGACTTTTGCTCAAAGAATTTAATTCAATTACAACATCTTTGGCACCGTTTACCTGAAGCATACTCAGTGGATGTTCATTCAAAATAAAACTATAGGGATTATCATGCACTACTAAAATGTTATGTTTCCGGGCAAATGACACTATTTTTTCAAATAAATCTAATTGGCCGTTTTGACCTGTGGGCATGTGTGGATAGTTCACAAACATTAATTTCACCCTTGATAATTCTTGCTGCTCCAATGCCTCAAAATCGGGTGTCCAGTTTGTTGCTGCATTCATTTCATAATTCCTTCCAATACCACTCGCTAACGTAACCGCACTGCTGTAGGTTGGATAACCGGGATTAGGCACCAAGGCTTCATCGCCCTGGTTTAAGTAGGTCATACAAATGTGCATGATGCCTTCTTTACTGCCTATTAAGGGTAAAATTTCGGTTTCAGCATCCACGTCAACTCCATACCAGGTTTTATACCAATCAGCAATGGCCTTCCGTAAAATGGGCGAACCTTTGTAAGATTGATAGCCATGTACATTAGGCAAAACTGCGTTTTGTTGTAAAGCAGTAATTACTTCCGGATGTGGGGGCATATCAGGACTGCCAATACCCAGATTAATAATTTGCCTGTCTTCACGATTTAAGGCATCTATCTCACGAAGTTTCCCGGAAAAATAATATTCTCCCACTCCTTTTAACCTGTCTGCAATGGGTATCATATTAAATATTTCCATTTTTATAAATACCAAAATTTTTAAACATATCGATATGAGGCTTCAAAAGTTTCAACACTTTATTCAACTCATTCAAATTATTAAACTCCATATCAGCATAAAAGCTATATTTAAAATTGGTACC
>JAKAKY010000020.1 GCA_021824365.1 Bacteroidota bacterium
GCTGTACCGCCCATTGAATTGTTTTATCAGTTCGTTTTACAATGGTCCTGTTCATTTTTAGTTGCTCTTTTACCCATTTTATCAATTTGCCCCGATAGCCGGCATCCGCAAATATTTGTTTCAGGTTCGGTTCATCGCACTTTGAATCATTTAACTTTCCCAATACTTGTTTTGCCCCCTTGCTATCATGAATATTGGCTGGATGTAAAACAACATCTATTAGTAAACCCGGACTGTCCACTATCACATAGCGCTTTAATCCCTTTATCTTTTTATTGCCGTCAATTCCACGCTGCATACCACTTGTAGCATTCATCCCTACACTGCAACTATCGATAATGCCTATACTCGCAGAGTCTTTTTGCCTTGATTCCTTCTGACGGCTTTACGTATCTCCTGATGGGCTATTTCTATAGTTCCATCCATTGTCCATCTTCTAAAATACCAATATACCGTTTGCCAGGGTGGATAACCAATGGGTAACAGCCGCCATTAACTCCCCGTTCTTGTTACGTAGCATATCCCCTCCCAGATATCTCTTAAATCCCATTTGGGTTTTCGCTTAACATTCAGCAAACTTTCTATAATTTGCCACTGGAAGTCAGTAGAAAAAGTACTTTTTTTAGTCATTAATTACGCAACGATTGGCTTCCATTCTTTATTCTGCTACTTTTCCAATAACCTTTTTTATTTATTTAACTCAAACAGCTTCTAAATAACTGATTGGAAAAAAGCTATTGTATATTGGCCAAGCAGCTGTTAATATTTACTGAAATTAGCATAATAACGTACCGCATCAGTGCCTGTGTTAAATTGTAATTGCAATGAAGTAAGGTTTAGCTGCGTAATGGTTAATTTAGCCGTATTGGTACTGCCCATTAACAGTAATTGGTTATTGTTTACTGAATAAGTTGACCAGGTAGTAACACCGGCGTAGGTATAGTAAACAGTATCTTTTGTAGTGAATTGTAGTGTATCAGAAAAGTGGGCAATAAATAAGGAGTCATAAACCATTGTTGAACTTACAATAGACCCAATGTTGTTAATACTATCTATCATACTGTTTTGGTATTTCCAATTGCCTATAATGGCCAATGGGTAATTAATACTATCATTTTTCTTACATCCTAAAGTAATGCATAGAACAAGTACTATCAGCAAACAAGTTAGCTTCATAAGCATCATTTCAATTTAACGAATAGGCGATTTTAATTGATCAACATAACTGCTATCTCTATAATAAACCCCATTGTATGTAGTAACGAAATAATAACGGCTTCCTTTTGTAATAGACGTTATCATGGAATAGTCTAGCACCCCATCATTATTAATTTCGCTGAAATTTAGATTTCTTCCATTAAATCCAACACGCCAAATTTGATTACCACCGGGGTTGGTAGCATAAAGTTTATCGCCCACATTTCTAAAAATTAAAATTGCAATATTTATCCCGGAAAAACTGTTAAACAACTGCCAGTTTTCACCTTCATCAGTTGAATAATAGAAAACACCGCCGGATTTGATAAACAGTGCATTGCCATATAAAAACATATTGTGCAATGAAAAGTTAATTGATACGTTAGTGGAAATTGGATTATACCCAAATGCCTTAACGTTACCCAAAGTATCTATCCTGAAAAATTGCCCCCCATAATTCACAAAAAATTTATGGAAGAAACTGGCACAGTAATAACTATTCTCCGCAAAGCCAATTGTTCCCGGAGCTGCATTTAAGTTAATACGCTTTACTACAACATTACCATTAATGAGCAATTGAGAAGACAGCTGAGCAGAATCTAAACGAATCAGATCAAATCTTACAGTTTGGCTATTTCCTTCAACAGGGGTTATCATAAAATGGCCGCTATTCACCGGATAAGCACCTGCCGGAAAACAGTTATTCGGCGGAGAAGTTGATTGTTGAAAACAACTAAATATTCCTGGTGTAAATTGGGGTATGTAGGTATACGTAGAGAGCTGATTGTATATAGGAATATGCATTACATTTAATGTATTATTACTAAAGAAACTACAAAAACTACCTGAAAAAACCGGGGAAGCATAAGCCTGATAATTTACATCTGTATTGGCCAGAAAATAACTAAAGAAATTGTTGAAATTGCCTCCATTTATGTTAGCCATAATATATACATTACCATTTGCCACCACTAATAAACTATCATTAATGCAGGTGCTTGAATAAAAATTGGCACCATAGCCGTTAAATGGCGCTATCATTTGCCAGGCCGGCTTTGTAGTATCTTTTACGGCATTGGGGATGGTTTTTTTACAGGAGGGTGACACAAAAAAAATACATATTGCCACTACAACTGCCGGTATGAAATGAAGTAATTTCATATGTAAAAAATATTGTTCGAAAATATATCTGAACTTGCCCTCAAAAAAAGTATTTCTACGTATTTTAATTAAAATTAAATTAAAATTTTAATTCCATTTGTTACACTAAATTATAACGCTTACTTTTCAGATGCAACAAATAAGGAAGAATATTACCCGAATTTTATTCATTCATTATTTCCGAAAAGTAGTTCATATATCTACAATACCCCTGTTACTTTTCCCAATTCTTTTTCAAATACACCGGCACTTTTTACCTGCAAAATTTTTGTAACAGGAGGTTCGGGGTAGTTTTCAAGGGTATAATCATATCTGATTACTTTTCCTGCCGCATTGGCCAAACTAATTTACACAACTGTTTTATTATTTTGTTCATATACATGCACAATCCATTGTCCGGTTACACTTTGTGGAAGAAAAGAGGGCCCAATTGCCATCCAACTTTTATATTTTGCACACACTACACAGGCTGCAGGATTCATTAATTGGTGTTCCAGATTTTCCCAGGTATATGCATTCATAAATGAAGTATTTTCAGTTGTAATAATGCCATCCGTTTTATCAATTGCTTTAATAGCAATGCCTTTTTGCGTAAAAAATTCAGTATAGTATTCCAGGTCTGTTCCCGGCTCATAGTTGATTGCAATACATATCCACTATCCTGATAGTTGCCTTTTAATGGTATTATTTTATTGTTACAACCTGCTAATGCAAAGAAAAAAATGATGCAAATTACTTCATGTAATAAAATATTTTAATTTAATTGATTCAATAAAAAGTTATAGCACGGTATCCTTATCTACATACGCATTAAAAACAGTGCCCTTTTCGTATTTGGCATTTTTACCATTAAACAATAATGCCACAGGCGATAGTAACACTGCACCTGCTGCTACTGCAGCACCACTGCCTTTTAAATTTTTGGCTATTTGGCTTCTCAGTTTTACTACCTTACCATTGGGTAAATACATATAATCAATACTGAAAGCTAATTTACCTTTTTTACCCAATGCTTTAGAACGTTCAGCTTCTGTAATTGTTCCGGTTATCTTTGCCCCTTTTTGAATAGCCACTTTATTATTGATGATAAAATCTTCTCCCAAATGAAAATCAATCGTTTCTCCTACGCTGGCTGTTTTTCCACTAATATCCTGGGCAAGTTCCGCTTTAATGATGGTGCCTTCGGTTAATACAATACCGGTTGTATCTGTTTGTGCCCATAAGTACATGGGTAATAGCATAACTAATAAGCCAATTAATTTTTTCATAGATCAATTTTAAGGACAAGGTATAAAATACCTTATCTTCAAAAAAATGTATTTCTACGTATTTTAGTTAAAATTAAATTAAAATTTAAAAGCATTTCATTGTTTTGTAATTCAATTACTTTTTACGCTTGATCTTTTTATCAAAAAAAGTAAATTGCGGATGGTAATGTTGCTGGAGTGGGTAGAAATGTAAATGCAATTTTCCAACGAATGCTAATATGGTGGTCTCACCAAGAATCGAACTTGGATCTAGAGTTTAGGAAACTCCTATTCTATCCATTGAACTATGAGACCTGGATATTTATCGGAAAGGGCCACAAATGTAGGCGTTTCCGGCTAAAATTGTATCACAAAACAGCAGAAAATATGACTATATAAATAAAAAAGTTATGTTTATTAATTAAGTGTAGCATTAGTGGTAGCCGTAAACAAGGTCCATGGCCAGGCTTTCATATCAGTTAAATATTTAGATTGCCAGGCATATTCAGGATGGGCTTTATAAAATTTTTCACCAATAAAATCTTCGCCGCAGGGATGGCCCATATGTGCCCAAAACTGCATTTTACCTGCCAAAGCAGCGGTAGTTACTTTGCCTTGTACAGCCCCCATGGGGTAATAGGGCGCTAAATCCCATTCCTTACACCCTTTGGCATCTTCATCAATATGGCCGCAAATTACACAACGATTATTGGCAATGGTATTATCCAACGCATCATAATGATCGGCTTCAATTTGTTGGCCGGTAGCAGCATCTAATTTGCCTTTCATATTTACAGCTGCCAATTGTTCCATTCGGCGCTTTCTTGCATTGGGGCTCGTTGTGCTATCGTTTACGTTAAAAGTGGTTTCTTCTTTAATTAATTTGGGATCGCTGGGAAAGTTAGAACCAATTATAGCGGTATCCTTGCTACGCCATACCCGGTAATCTTTTAACCCCAATTCTAATTTCGCCACTTCATTGGTTTTGGTATCGCCCAATAACCAGTCGTTGGCATAACCTCCATTATTGCCTTTGGTAAAAATGGCAATGGCATCATCAATGCTATTGGCATATTGCGCCACTTTTCTGGCTCTTTCAAATTCGGGAATGCCGGTTGTATCAAATCCTAAAAATTGTGTAATGGTAGTTTCGGTAATCAAAATACCATTACCTGTAATCACAAAATCATCGCCACTATGAATAAACCCGGGCATACAATCCATCATGATATGATTTCCTTTTTCCGGAACGATATCGGCAATCACATTCCAGTGTTGGCCAATGATGTATTCCGTCCAGTTATTATGCCCCATTACAATTTTGCCATCTTTGGTATAACTGCCGGTAGCTATAAAAGCACTGCAATTACCGGGCGCCTTATTATTACCGCTGCCTGGGTTTAGTTGGTTCATTAATTGCGGCACATAGTAAAAAGCTAATTCTTCCGTTGCATTATAAGCGGTAAGGTCTAAACTATCGTAATGTAATCCTCTATCATGCAAGCCAGCCACTATGCCATTGATTTCATCTTTGTATTCGCGGTCTAATTTATTCCATAAAAAATTTTGGGCACAGGCTCTGTAAAAGTTCCAGTCTTTTTTGGTTTCATGGGCCAAATAATAAGCCACCGACTGCATAGCGGTATCTATTTCATTAGCCAATAAATAGCCATGCTGATAGCCAATTTCGGCAGGCGAGCCTTCTAAATGCACATATACCCATCCGTTTTTTCGTTCTTTTGAGGCTTTTGCCAAACGTTTATCGGTAGAAGGGGAATGACAGGCTATAAATGCAGCCAGACAGAGCAGTACAATTGCTGATTTCATGTGTGGTTGTTTTGGTAAAGGAAAGTTAGTTGTAAAATAGCAGCTTTGGGCTGAAAATATGCTTAAAGCTCCTGCCCATTGTTGACTGTATTTGCCGGGTGTTATACCCGCACCGGTACCCTTTTCGGGAAAAGATTCACCCCAATTAATACCGACTTGGCTACCAGCTTAATCCGACACCGATTCGACTCAACAGCGTTGCGCAACGCTGTAAATACGAATTTGGGTGGGAGAAGGGTGGAATAGATTATTTACCTGAAAAAGAGATTCATCTATTCCACTATGCAGTAAACTAACAATGCAACCAATAGCAAATGATGCTTTTTTGCCTTATGGCATATTATTATATCCGCCTTAAATAAACCTTATGAATGCAGCATTGGCGCCATAGCCGCCTAAAACCTGTATCTTCCCCTTAAAATTATTGTATGAAACCGCTTGCTTTACCCGTTATGGCCATTTTATTGTGTACTAGCAGTTCGCTTTTTGCTCAAAAACATGCAATGGCTGATATGCACCCTGCCCTTAACCATATTGCTGTTTATGTTTTTGATTTACAAAAGCAGGCCGATTTTTACCACGATGTAATGTATTTAGATACCATACACGAACCTTTTCACGATGGCAGGCATGTTTGGTTTCGTATTGGACCGCATAGCCAGTTGCACTTAATTCAAGGAGCCAAATCGGTTGTAAACCATGATATCAATACCCATATTTGCTTTGCTGTACCCAATTTACAGGCATTTATGGAACACTTAAACCAATTGGGCGTGGCTTACCAAAGCTGGACCGGCGAAAGGCATGGCATTACCAAAAGGCAGGATGGCGTGCAACAAATTTACCTGCAGGATACCGAAGGCAATTGGTTAGAGATAAATGATGATCGGTTTTAAGCCCGCCAAAAGCCCATAAAATCAGGCATACGCTTTGTGCTTTTGCACCCTATCTTTGCAGCCCATAAAAAGCAAGTATGAAATTGTATAACCTGATTATTAAATATAGATTCTGGCTGGGTATTCTTTCGCTCATTTTAGCCGTAGTAGTAACGGTAACAAGTGGGTTTTGGCCGGCATTTGTGTTGTATTTGCTGGCTGTAATTGCCATTTTTACCCATTTCTTTATTGGTCCGTTACGCTTAATTCAGGAGCCGATGGAGCAGGGAAATGTGGAAGAAGTGGAGAAAATACTCAAATCCATTTGGTTCCCTAACCTATTATACAAACCGGTTCGCTCTACCTATTTTACCATTAAAGGTAATTTAGCCATGATGAACCAGGATTTTGATACCGCCGAAAAACACCTTAAAAAAAGTAATGACCTCGGTGCCCCCATGCCCGAAGCAGAAGGTGCCAATAAATTGCAATTGGGTATGATGGCCATGCAAAAAGGCGATTTAAAACAAGCCGAAACCTATATGCGTGCCGCCATACGTTTGGGTATTCCCGATAAAGAAAGTGAGGCAGTGGCTTTTTTGGGCATGTGCCAGATTTTTATGAATAAGCGTGAATTTAGGGCAGCAAAAGATTATTTCAGGAAAGCCAAAGCCTGCAAACCCAAAACCAAACAGGTGGTTGATCAGATTAAAGAAATTGAAAAATACATTTCCCGTATTCCCGGATAAAACAAGCAAATTTATTTGCCATGCGTGTGCCAATCATTTTTCTTAAAGGCATTCAAAAACTGCTGTTATTGTTGGTGATGGCAGCTTTTAGCCTGTACACGCTGGTTACCATGCCCAACCATTTGAATGCAGGGCGCAGTTTTATTGCGTTGTATAATTATTGCCTGCAGGAAGATGATAACATGAATTTGTTAGAATTTATTGGCGAGAAATTATTGCTGGCCGGTTTTGACCCTACAGAGCAACAGGAAACCCGAACCGCCAACAACCATCCTTTTCTGCCCGTACCCAATGCCTCTGCTATGGGGTTTAATATTTTATTTTATCTATCTGTACAAATGTCAGCAACAGCGCATTGTATAATTGTTCAGCAACCCTATACCGTTACACCCACTTTATATGGGTTAGCATCCGGATATACAGGTGCAGTGTTTCATCCTCCCTTAAGCACCTGCTGTTAAGCAAAGCCATTTTTCATTCATTACTTTTATCCCAACAAGCCTACACTTGTTAGGTATTTCAACAGCACTTTGCAGTAATGAATGTATAATGCGACAATCATTCCATTTAACCATAACGGCATTGCATTGCCGTAAAACATTTACTTATTGTTTAAACGAAATAAACCATGCTTCGCATATATGTATGTTGCTCATTGCTTTTTTTAGTGCAATCAGCTATGGCACAACAAACCCTTAGGGGAATAGTGCTGGATAGTACCGGCAAGCATCTCCTGCACGGTGTTTCTGTTAGTTTACCCGAACTAAAAAAAACCACTATTACCGATAGTACCGGCCGTTTTTTATTTCAACTCCATACTTCAGAACTAAAGCAGAAAATTCGATTTAGCTATACGGGATTGGCCAATAAAGATTCGATGATTCAATTACCGGCAAAGGGTGAGATAACTATACATATTACCATGAATAACCAAACCCATCCATTAGCCGATGTAATAGTGGTGGCGGCATCTAAAACCAACTCCAGAATAGAAGATTTGCCCACCAGAGTAGAAGTAATTGGAACGGAAGAGATTGAAGAAGAAACACAAATTAATCCCGGTAATATGTTGGGTTTATTGGGCGATGTGGCCGGTATACAGGTACAACAAACCAATGCAGCTACGGGTAATGCCGATTTGCGTATACAGGGTTTACCCGGCAGATATACCCAAATATTGCGTGATGGCATGCCCTTGTTTGCAGGATACTCCGGTAGTTTTGGCTTGTTGCAAATACCACCATTAGACTTAAAACAGGTGGAATTAATTAAAGGGGCCTCTTCTACTTTATATGGCGGCGGTGCCATTGCCGGCATGATGAACTTAGTTTCTAAAACGCCCAAACGCAACCAGCCTGAAAATAGTTTTATCATTAACAGAACCTCTTTATTTGAAAACAATCTGAATGTATTTTCGTCTGCCCGCAACAACAACATGGGATACACCCTATTTGCCGGTGGCAATTTACAACAGGCGGTAGATGTGTACAATAATGGCTTTAGTACCGTGCCCAATGTAAAGAGTATTTTTGTGCATCCACGTATGTTTATATACAACAATCCCAACAGCACATTCATTTTAGGATACACATTGAATGCAGAAGACCGCAAGGGTGGCGATATGCAGGTGTTAGATGGCAAAACCAACGTTACCCATCAATTCTTTATTCAAAACAAAAGCCTACGCAACACGATTGATGCAGACTGGGAAAACAATTTAAACAATGGCGCCCACTTAAGTATAAAAGCAACAACCAGCCTGTACAACCGTGAAGTGTTAACCAATTTATTTGGTATGAAAGCCCAGCAAAACCTTTGGTATAGCGAGCTGGCTTACACTAAAAAATCTGATCATCACAACTGGATTGCCGGACTCAATTTTAACGGTGATGCCTTTATGAAACAGCAACCCGATAGTACTTTATTAACCAATGAAAATGGCTATACCATTGGTGCTTATGTGCAAGACGACTGGAAAATTACACCGGCCTTAACAGCAGAAGCCGGTTTACGTGCCGACCACCACAGTGTGTATGGCAATTTTTTATTACCCCGTATTTCTTTTATGTATCGGTTTAACCCGCAACTAACCATGCGCTTAGGCGGTGGCATGGGTTATAAAACGCCTTCTTTATTTTCGGGTGATGTAGATGAACGCGATTACCGTTATATAGCAGGCTATAAACCCGGCACAATAGCAGAAAAAAGTACCGGCGTTAATTTTGATGTGAATTATAAATGGCGGGGGGATGAATGGCAGTTTACCCTTAATCAGAGTTTTTTTTATACGGCTATACAACATCCCTTGTTACTCGACTCAATGACCAACCCCTTCAATATGCGCTGGTTCAATGCAGCACAAAACATTACCACTGCAGGTTTTGAAACTTACCTTCAAGCCAGAGAAGAGGAAACTGAATTGTACTTAGGCTACGTATATACCAATACACAAAGAAACTATGATGCACAGTAGCCGCATTTTCCTTTAATAGCCAAACACAAAATTGCCGGATTAGCCAGTTTTGAAATAGCAGATCAATTTAGAATAGGCTTAGAATTATCGTATACCGGTAAACAGTATTTGGAAGATGGTAGTACTACCAGAGATTATATTCTTTCTGCCGCCATGCTGAATTACCGGTTTAAGAAAATATCTATTGTACTGAATTGTGAAAATCTGTTTAACTTTAAACAGGGCAATTACGGGCAGTTGGTATATCCACCTTATTCAAACCCGGTGTTTAGTGATATTTGGGGGCCATTAGAAGGCAGGGTTTTCAACTTATCGGTGCAGGTAAAATGGTAAGCATCATGAATGTGATATTTGTCATGTTTTACAATAAATCAACCCATTAATTTTATACACTCAATGAAAGGCACCTAGTTAAAACTACTTTTGGTTTGTATGATATGTGCGTTATTGGTTTGTGGAGTAGCAGGAATTATACAGTATTTTTTACCGGATAGCTGAATGAATAAGTCTACGATGTATAAATTAAATTATTCAAATATTTAAACAATAAAAACAGGTATATGAAAAAAAACATGGGCGGTGCTGACCGCATTATTCGCGTAATACTGGCCATTGTATTTGCCTTATTGTATTTTACGCAAACCGTTACCGGTACTTTAGGTATTATTTTATTGGTATTGGGTGCAGTGTTTTTGGCAACCTCCTTCATTTCATTTTGCCCATTGTACACCCTATTTGGTATCAAAACCTGCAAGATAGAACCTAAAAAATAGTAGCCCCTTAATTCGTTTATTGTGCTTTGTTTACTGAATAACCCGGATGGTTTTCCACCCGGGTTTATTTATAGTGTAGGTGTTAGTAATACAGCTGCTGCTGCGTCGGTAAACCAGTGTAAACCCCCTTTGGGTTGAATGATTTGCGATGGATATTGATGCACTTGCTTAGTACCCTCTAACACTGCTTTTAGTGCCTGCGCTTTATTGGCGCCGGTAGTAAGAAAGGCCACTTGCGCCGACTGATTAACGATGGGTGCTGTTAATGTAATACGATACATCTGTTGTGCCTCCAACCATAAATGCGTAGCCCATTTTTTTGTTTCATCAATCACCTCTGTTCCGGGAAAGAGCGACAAGGTGTGTCCGTCATCTCCCATTCCCAATAATACCAAATCAAAACCAAAGGGTTTCCCATCAAAATAAGTATGCAAAATTGTTTCGTAGGCCATTGCCGATGCTTCAGGCGAAGTATTTTCTGTTTGCATTACATGAATCTGTTCGGGCTTAACCGGCACATGATTGAGTAATGTATCAAAAGCCATTTTAGCATTATTCCGCTCATCATTAAAAGGTACAAAACGTTCATCCCCAAAAAAGAAATGCAGTTTTGCCCAGTCAATTTTATGCCGGTATGCATCTGAAGCCAGCAGTACATGCAAACTTTTTGGCGTGTTACCCCCCGATAATGCAATGGTAAACCGATCCTGTTGTTTTAACGTATCGGCAATTACATCTACCATCCAATTAGCAACGGTATGTATCAATACATCTGCATTAGGTTCTATATGAAGTGGCATCATTTCAAATTTAAATGTCAATGATTATTTTTACAACAATAGTATCGCGTTAGTAAGTAAAATTTTTTCCTTGAATAGATACACATTCCTTGAAAAATTACCTTCAAACACAGATTATTCTTTATGGGGCAGCGGCAAAGTAATCCAGTTATGCCCATCTCTTGCAATCAATGCCTCAGCATCTTCTGGACCCCAGCTATCCGGACTGTAGTTCGGAAAATCGACCGGTGGCCTGATTTCCCAGGCTTCTAAAACAGGCATAATAATTTTCCAGGCAGCTTCCACCTGATCATCGCGCATAAACAGGGTAGCGTTACCCTGCATTACATCCAGCAACAAGGTTTCATAAGCTTCCGGCTCATGACCATCATAAGCATCGGCATAACTAAATATCATATCCACCGGATTGAGGGTAATATCCTGCCCGGGCTTTTTGGCCTGAAAGCGCAAACGAATATCCATATTGGGTTGTATGCTAATGGTTAAACGGTTAGGGCGCCAGGTTTCTGCTGCTTCCGGTGGGAAAGCAAATTTGGGTGCCTGTTTAAACTGTATGGTTATGATGGTTGTTTTTTCGTGCAGGTATTTTCCGGTACGTACATAAAAGGGCACATCCTGCCAACGCCAGTTATCTATAAAAAATTTAACGGCAGCAAAAGTTTCAATGTTTGAATTGGGATTTACATTTTCTTCTTCCCTGTAACCGTTCACTTCTTTACCCTTCATCCAACCGGCACTGTACTGGCCACGTACGGCATGTTCATGTGCCTGCTCTCTGGTAATTTTACGAATGGCATTCAATACATCTACTTTTTTATTCCTTATTTCATTCGCATCAAAACTAACCGGCGCTTCCATGGCAATCATACAAATTAATTGCAGTATGTGGTTTTGCACCATATCGCGCAGGGCACCGCTTTTTTCGTAATAACCACCCCGCTCTTCTACACCAACTGTTTCAGCATTGGTAATTTGAACATGGTCTATATAGTTACGGTTCCAAATAGGCTCAAAAAAAGCATTGGCAAAACGAAAAGCCAAAATGTTTTGTACGGTTTCTTTTCCCAAATAATGGTCAATACGGTAAATCTGCTCTTCTTTAAACATGCTTTTCAGTAAAGCATTTAGTTGATGTGCACTTTCTAAATCGTGGCCAAAAGGTTTTTCAATTACAATACGTACACAATAAGCAGCATTGCTCATTTCTAATTTACCCAAGCTGGTGGCAATATCAGGTACCAATTGAGGCGCTACTGCTAAATAAAACATTACCTGCGGTTTTATTTTCCATTCCTGATTTTTTGTACCTACAAAATCACTTAATTTATTATAAGATGATACATCTTCGCCATCCATGGCAATATAATGGATATTTTGGCTAAACTCATTCCAGTGCTGTTCTGATTTAGGATCGTTTTTACTACGGCTGTATAAATCAATACCCTTCCACAACCTGCCGCGGAAATTTTCGTTGGTGTAAGCCGTGCGGCCTAATCCAACAATAGCGAATTTTTCAGGCATGTAACCATCTAAAAAAAGATTATATAAAGCAGGAGAAAGTTTACGTTGATTTAAATCGCCACTACCACCAAAAATAAAAATAACGGTAGGTGAGGGAAAATGATTTTTTATTGACATAAATTATTTTATTAAAAATAGTTTGAATGAAATAAAAAATGGCAGAATGGTTAATCCCACTGTGTATGAAAAATGCCGGGTTTATCTATCCGCTGATAGGTATGTGCACCAAATAAATCACGTTGCGCCTGTATTAAGTTTACCGGCATATTAGCATCAGTATAGGCATCTAAATAACCTAATGCACTCATTAAACCGGTAACGGCAATTTTACTTTGAATAGCCTGTACAATTACAGTACGCAAGGCCAGCTCTTTTATTTGTAGTTGTTTGGCTAATTGCGGATCTAATAAAATATTGGCTAAGTCGGGATTGTTTTGATATGCTGTATAAAAATCTTCTAACAATAAAGAGCGAATAATACAGCCACCCCGCCAAATTTTCACTACATTTTTTAACGGTATATTCATGTTATAAACGGAAGAGGCTTTGTGTAGCATGGCCAGGCCTTGTGCATAACAAATAATGATAGCCGCCTGAAGGGCATTGCCCAAATGTGCAATAAATGTGGCCTTATTGGCAGCAATGGGTGTACGTTTGGGTTGGTATAAAGCTTCTGCAGCAACGCGTTCATCTTTGTACACAGAAATATCTCTGAAGGCAACGGCAATATCAATGGTAGGAATGCTAATAGGCAGGTTCATGGCTTCCTGGCTGGTCCATTTACCGGTACCTTTTGAACCCGCTTTATCTAAAATAATATCTACCAGATTTTTGCCGGTATCGGGGTCTTTTTGTAAAAATATTTGAGCAGAAATTTCGATTAAAAAACTTTTCAATTCACCCTCATTCCATTGTGTAAATACCTGATGCATTTCTGCATTGTTCAAGCCTAATCCTGTTCTTAACACATCATACACTTCACTAATCAATTGCATAATGGCATATTCAATACCGTTATGCACCATTTTTACATAATGGCCGGCAGCATCTTTACCCATATAAGCCACACAAGGTTCCCCATTCACCTTAGCTGATACGGCTTCTAATAAGGGTTGCAGGTTTTTCCAGGCAGCCACATCGCCACCGGGCATAATGCTGGGGCCAAAACGGGCACCTTTTTCACCACCCGAAACACCCATCCCTACAAAATGTAATTGTTTGCTTTGCAAAAAAGTAGTTCTGCGTAAAGTGTCTACAAAAAAAGAATTACCACCATCAATAATGATATCGCCTGGTTGTAATAAAGGCAATAAACTATCAATTACATCATCTACCGGCCTGCCGGCAGGAACCAGCATCATTATTTTACGGGGCTGCTCCAACTGCAGTACCATTTCTGACAAACTACTAACGGTCTTTACTTTATGTTGTGGGGCAGACTCATTGAGCAATGCGGATCCCTTTTGTTCATCTTTATCAAACCCAATTACAGAAAAGCCATTATCTGCTAAGTTCAATAACAAATTACGGCCCATTGTGCCTAAGCCAATCATGCCAAAATGAAATAAATTATTACTCATATGATATCAATTGAAGCTGCAAATTATGCAATAAGCTTTTAAATAACTGAAAAGCCATGTTACAATTAACTTATTTCGACAATCACAATCGATTGCTTACAATATTTTTACAAAAAAATTATTATCATGAGTACGCTTGTAAATGAATTTAACGACTATCGTTTAAAAATGAATGAGGTTATTTTAAGTAAAAATAATCTGGTTTTAAAAAGGTTATGGAATTTAGATACCAATACCTATGAACCCGGGGTATTGGATGCCGCCACCAAAGAAATGCTGGGCTTAGTAGCCAGTATGGTTTTACGTTGTGATGATTGCATTAAATACCATTTGGGTAAATGCAAAGAATTGGGGGTAAGCACCGAAGCTATTTATGAAGTATTTGCCATTGCCAATATTGTGGGTGGCACCATTGTAATACCGCATACCCGCCGGGGGGCAGAATATTGGGAAGAATTACAAAAAATTTAAAGCGGCAGCAGAAAGAATTACGTAAATTCGCTAACCCATTTATTGAAATAAATTGTAAGTCATGAGCGAAGTTGTAGCCACAGCTACCTTAACAGCCAAAGATTTTGCCACCGATCAGGAAGTACGCTGGTGTCCCGGATGCGGCGATTATTCTATTTTAGCACAGGTACAAAAAGTAATGCCCACTTTAGGCATTCCCAAAGAAAATTTTGCCATTATATCGGGAATTGGCTGCAGTAGCCGCTTTCCATATTATATGAATACTTTTGGCATGCACTCCATTCATGGCCGTGCCACTGCTATTGCCAGCGGATTAAAGGCAGCCAGGCCTGATTTAAGTGTGTGGATTGTTAGTGGGGATGGGGATAGTTTAAGTATTGGCGGCAACCACACCATTCATTTATTGCGCCGTAATTTTGATGTAAACATGCTGGTGTTTAATAATCAGATTTATGGTTTAACCAAGGGGCAGTATTCGCCCACTTCAGAAGAACATAAAATTACCAAATCAACCCCTTATGGCAGTATCGACCATCCGTTTAATCCATTGGCTTTAGCCTTGGGTGCCGATGGTACTTTTATTGCCCGCAGTATGGACCGCGACCCCAAACACCTGCAGCAAACATTGTTACGTGCTACAGCCCACAAAGGCACTTCGTTTGTAGAAATTTATCAAAACTGTAATATTTTTAATGATGGTGCTTTTGAAATTTTTACCGAAAAAGCCACTAAATTAGAAGAAGGCCTTTATTTAGAACAAGGCAAACCCCTCATTTTTGGGGCTGCACAAAACAAAGGCATCCGCTTAAATGGGTTGCATCCTGAAGTAGTGGAATTAGGTACTGAATATTCTGCCAATGATTTGTGGATACATGATGAACACGATTTTTACAAAGCACAAATATTGGTACGCATGTTTGAAAACCCACATGCAAACGGATATCATTATCCGCGCCCATTTGGTGTGTTTTATGAAATAGAAAGGCCATGCTATGATGAAGTAATGGCCATGCAAATTGAAGAGGTAATTACCTCAAAAGGCAAAGGCGATTTAGATAAATTGCTGCGTGGCCGCGAAGTTTGGGAAATAGCATAGTAATTATTCAATAACAAAAAGCCATCACCGTTAGTATGATGGCTTTTTTATTGCGGTTACTAAATGAATTTATTTCAGAATCCAGCGAAAGTTAATCGTCATATTGTTAATAAAGTTATTACCAATGACAGTACTATTGAAACTAAAGGCATCTGTTTTATCTACCCCCCTTGGATTGGGACCACTTATATAATCCGTTTGTTGATGTGAAAAAGTAGCTGTAAGAAAATTAGATAATGATATATCAGCAAGAAAATTCTTTTTAATAAAATAAGCAATTCCCGGATAGGCAAAAGCACCTATGGTATAACCTTGAATTTTTCCATACTGATAATAATTAACATAGGCACCAGCTTGAGAGTAATTGTTAACGTTTAACCCGCCGGACAATCCGACATCATAAAACAAACTCCATTTAGCATGGAGTGGAATATATTTACGCTTATATAAATTTAAATAAAAAGCATTGGAATGCTGTTTAGCATAATCACCAGGAGTAATACCTGTAAATTTTGCTTCATTGTAATTATACTTTATGCCAACCCCAAAACCATCGGTAGCTGTTCGCATTTTTATTAGATTCATGCCAATACCCAAACCAAGTATACTATTATTTGTATAATTTGGCACCGGTATTGTTTCGGTTTTACTTGTATATAAGTTAAACGAAGGCCCGATTAATTTATCGCCCGCCGCTAATTGCGACCAACTGGCAACATACACAAAAACAAAAGAAATGAGCAGGAGTAATTTTTGTTTCATAATAAATTGTATTGGTGAGTATTAAAAATAATGCATCAATATACAAACAAATGTTAATGAGTGTGCAAATTTGGTTAATTTTTATATAACTTATTTTCGCTCATTATGATTTACTGAATTGCGGTTGCAGTTGCACATAAGGGGTGGCATTTTGGTAAATGCGCTCTAACTTCCAGTTATACCAGGGCTTGGGTGCCGTTTTCTTCATCACCGTATCAATAGTGCGCATGCCAAATAAATTCCAAATACCTTTGGCTTTTCCTAATAAAGAAGGTTGCAGGGCACGCAGGCTCATGGCAAAGCCACTATCTAAATATTCCATGTGGTGCCAATAGCCGGCAGGCATGAACAAGGTATGGCCATGTTCTAAAATTATTTCATACCCCTTTGCCTGTTTTAAAGCAGGAAAAGCTTCGTAATCGGGTAATCCGTTACCCTTGTAGTAATTACTGAAATCGGCCAAACTCAATACTTCAAAAGGTTTGCGATATAGTTTGTGCTGTTCTTCATAAGGGAATAACAATATCCTTTTTTTACCCATAAATTGAGTGTGAAGAATATGGCTTAAATCAATATCAAAATGCATGTGCGTAATGGAACCTTCACCGCCGGTAAACAACATGGGATATTTTTTTACAAACCCCTTCATCAAGTCATCCGGCCAGGTAAAATCCTGAATTAATTGTGGTGCATGTTCAAAAATATTGAATAAAAAAATGCGCCATCCTGCCGGTCCTTTGCGAATCATTTCAATATATTCACCAAAAGTTTTGTAATCATCGGCCGTATTAATAGGGGTATACGCATCGCTTTTTATATTGTTGTACAAAGCCACTTTATGACCACCTATCAGTTCATTAAAATAATCCCAGTTCCATTTTTGAAAAGCAGACCATTGCCGGCTTAGGTTTTTAATTACCAGCGGTTTTAAAGGCCGGAAATATTGTTGCTGAAAATCATAACCGGAAATATCAGCTACTACATCTACCCTTTGTAACTGCATATACAAAATTTAACTGCAAAAATAAGTGCAAATTCATATTTCATTCTATATCAATTGTATTTGTTACAGACGGTTAAATAGTTACATCAAATACCATCATTACAAAGAATGAAAATGCAGGAAGTACAACACCATGCATGTAAATATTACACAGTATCGCTTTTACTTTAAAAAGGCTTGTTGTACCTTTAAGTATGCTATTGAAAGTACATCCGGTTAATCCCGATCCGCGGCATCTGAATATTATTAAAGAATGTTTATTAGATGGCGGTGTAATTGTGTACCCTACTGATACCATTTATGGTTTGGGTTGTAATATATTTCAGCATAAAGCAATAGAACGTATTGCCCGCATTAAGCATATTGATCCGCAAAAAGCGCAGCTCAGTTTTGTGTGTTACGATTTAAGCGATTTAAGTAAATACACCAAAAGCATTGATACACCATTATACCGTATTTTAAAAAAATATTTACCCGGGCCTTATACCTTTATTTTACCGGCCAGTAAACAGGTACCAAAAATTTTACAGAGCAAAAAAAATACCATCGGATTAAGAATACCCAATAACCACATTGCGTTATCTATTGTACATCAATTAGCGTATCCATTACTCAGTGCTTCTTTACCGGGCGAACAGGTAGAAGAATATACAGACCCTGAATTGATTCATGAGAATTTTGAAAAATTGGTAGATATTGTAGTAGATGGTGGTATTGGTGGAATGGTGCCTTCTACTGTTATTGATTGTACACACGATACTTATGAAATAATTAGAATGGGTGCAGGTGAATGGATGGAATAAGTTTATGGTGCTATGGCAAAACTTTGTCGATGGTATTTACATAAACCATATTGTTGAATCGCTGCGCGGTGTTGTGCCGTTCCATACCCTTTATTCTTTTGCCAATTGTATTGAGGAAATTGCTGATGTAATTGTTGCATATAAGCATCGCGATGTGTTTTTGCCAAAATACTGGCTGCGGCAATGGCAGCATATTTCCCATCCCCTTTTACAATACAATGATGCGCAATGCCCAAATAGGGTTTAAAGCAATTTCCATCAATTAATAAAAGATCGGGTTTTACGCTTAGCCCATCAATTGCCTTGTGCATGGCCAGATAAGTAGCTTGCAAAATATTAATACAGTCAATTTCTTCATGACTAACCATGGTTACTGCCCAGGTAATGGCTTCTTGTTCAATGATGCTGCGTAATTGGTTTCTATTGGCAACAGTAACCAGCTTGCTATCATTTAATAAAGGATGATAAAAATTTCTGGGTAAAATAACCGCCGCGGCACATACCGGGCCGGCATAACAACCACGTCCTGCTTCATCGCAACCTGCTTCGGCTAAAGCATCATCAGAAAAAGTATTCAGCAACATATTGTACACCGGTTACCGAACAAAATTGCAATTCTTTTCATCAAAAAATAAATAAATCTGCCGGGGTAATACCTTTGCGTCATTCGCTATTTAAAATAAAGTTGTTTATGCAGGAAGAAAAATCGCGTATACTGGTTTCAAACTGGTTATTTCTGGGTGTGGTCATGTTAATAGTTCAGGTTATTTTAGGTGGGGTAACCCGATTAACAGGTTCCGGATTATCCATTACAGAGTGGGACCCTATTATGGGATTTTTACCTCCATTGAATAAAAGCCAATGGCAGCATGCATTTCAACAATATCAGCAAATTGCGCAATTCAAATACATGAATTTTGATTTTACGCTCAGCGATTTTAAACATATTTTTTTTTGGGAATGGTTTCACCGTTTATGGGCCAGGAGTATTGGAATTGTATTCTTAATTCCTTTCATTTATTTCATCATCAAAAAACGCATTAAACCCTGGATGATTCAGCCTTTGATTGGTTTGTTTATTTTAGGTGGCTTTCAGGGACTGATTGGCTGGATTATGGTAAAAAGCGGTTTAAACGATGAAAATTTATATGTAAGCCATATTAAACTGGCAGTTCATTTTGTGGCTGCCATGGTGCTCATTGCATATACCCTTTTATTTGCTTTAGTAATACGGGTACCTCAAACCCAAAAAGTTACCAATTCTTCGCTGAAAAAATTTACTGTTCTGATAATTGTATTATTGTTTATACAAATAACGTATGGCGCCTTTATGGCTGGTTTAAAAGCAGCCAGCGCTGCGCCTACCTGGCCAACCATTAATGGTATGTGGCTGCCCGTTGCATTCTGGAAAGAAAGTATGACGCAAAATTTATTCTTCAATAAAATTACCATCCACTTTATACACAGAACATTAGCATACGTTATTTTAACAATGCTGATAACCTGGTATAGCAAAGCTATGCAGGTAACCCAATCAGATTGGTTCAATGCAACCAAAAAACTTTCCATTGTTTTGGTAATAGTACAGGTATTGCTGGGCATTGCAGCCATATTAGCAAGTCCTGGCATTGTATTAGGCAAATTTAGCTTGTTTGAATGGCTGGCAGAAGTACATCAAATAATAGGTATGCTATTATTATTATTAATGATTACCAATGCGTATTTATTACTGTTCAAAAATTCAAATACTTAATATATCAGCAGCTACAATTTTTTATTTCTATCTATTGCCATTAACTTTATAAGCAATATGCTATTAAATTGAAGCCAATCATCGTAAAGCGCAAATGCTGTACGGCTGATTTAGTATACAATGCTTATAAATAACAGAATGAAAAAATATTTGACAGGCTTTTGGTATTCATTACCTGTACAGCTTTTTTTATTGCATTTTAGAAAGTATCAGATATTACTATTATTCTGGTATATCTTGTTTGCTACCATAGCCGGTTATTTCATGGAAAACTTTGGTGCCAACTCGCTTTACCTGGCACCAGAATATTTTGATAAAGTTAATCCCATTAGCGCTGCTATAGTAGGTTTTGCTATCGGTATTTTTATAATGAGCTGGAATATAACCACGTTTATTTTAAATGCCCGATACGTTAAATTTCTGGCCACTACTGCTTCGCCGTTTTTAAAATATTGTATTAACAATGCTGTGTTGCCATTGCTGTTTTTGATATTTTATTTTATCAGAGGATTACAATATGCACAGCAACAACAATTACAAGGCTTAAGCGATACCCTGTTTACGGCTGCAGGTTTTACCGGCGGATTATTTTTATCCATTTTATTTGCATTTGTATATTTTTTCAGTGCCGATAAAACGATTTATTATACCATTAAAAAGGGGATAGCAGATGCCAATAAACGGTATAATTCTATTATCAACGATAACCCATTGCCGCAGGCTAAATCTGAAGTGCGGGTTGACTGGTTTTTAAGCGCCAGCTTTAAACTACGGAGGCCACGTGATATTAGGCACTATAATGAATCTTTCTTAGATGATGTATTTTCTAAACACCATATAGCGGCTGTAATAGCTATTCTTATTGCCTTTATTTTTTTAATCGTGTTAGGTTTTAGTGCCGATAGCCGTCTGTTTCAAATACCTGCAGCAGCCAGCATATCTGTACTTTTTGCAGTATTAATTGCAGTTTCAGGAGCTGTATCATTATTTTTCAAAAGCTGGAGTATACCACTTATCATCATCATTTATTTAATCATGAATTATTTGTATCAGGCAGGTATTATTGACCCCAGAAACAAAGCATACGGATTGAATTATGACAATAAAACAGAAAGGCCATTGTATGATGCTGCTGCGGTAAAACAATTGGCATCCGATAGCAATATGATAGCCGATAAAGCATTTTATTTATCTATCTTAAACAAATGGAAAGCGCGGCAGCAGGAAGAAAAACCAATTATGTACATTATAAATACCAGTGGCGGTGGATTAAGAAGTGCCGTTTTTACCATGAATACCTTGCAAAAATTAGACAGTGCTTTACATGGCAGGCTAATGCAACACACATTGTTTATTAATGGCGCTTCGGGTGGATTATTAGGAGCTGCTTATTTTAGGGAATTGTACTATCAAAAATACATGGGCAATAAAAACATTCGTCTGCATGATCCTAAATATGTTGATGATATTGCCAAAGACTTATTAAACCCACTCTTTTCCTCATTTGTAACACGAGATATTATTGGGCCGGTACAAAAATTTAATTACGAAGGATTTGAATATATCAAAGATCGCGGTTATGCTTTCGAGGAAAAACTAAATGAGAACACACATGGCTATTTAGATAAAAATTTACATGCCTATGCCGCGCCGGAAGCGGCTGCAACCATTCCCATCATGTTTTTCAATGCCACTATTAGTCGCGATGCAAGAAGTATAGTAATGGCTACCCACCCTGCACGATTCTTAATGCGCCCACTTCCCGATTCATCACATTTAACAGCCTACGATTCAGATGCTATTGATTTTAATAGTTATTTCAAACAACAAAACAGTGATAGCCTTCGAATTTTATCGGCATTGAGAATGAATGCTACTTTTCCGTTTGTATTGCCCAATGTTTGGCTGCCGTCAAACCCCATTATTGATGTAATGGATGCGGGGCTAAGAGATAATTTTGGGCAGGAATTAACCCTTCGTTTTTTAGCTGTGTTTAAAGACTGGTTAAAAGAAAATACCAGAAAAGTGGTAATTATACAATTACGCGATAGAAGCATTGATGATTGGGAAAACCCTTATGATAATACCAGTTTATTGAGTATGTTAACCAAACCGTTGCTATTGCTGCAATACAACTGGTTTAGATTGCAGGACTATTATCAGCACGATGCTTTAAATTATTTTGCAAATGGATATGGTTATCATTTCTATACTATTTCATTTCAATATCTGGCTTCTAAAAAAGATGCTGCTGCCACCCTCAACTTTCATCTTACGGCTGCCGAAAAGAAAAGTGTGATAGATGCATTTTATAATCAGATAAATTTACAGGCACTTCATTTTTTAGTAAAAGAAAGCCGCGATTTACAATAATTTAACTGCTAATTTTTTTCGGTTGCAACATATCGTAACCAGTCTTTTATACCTAATACAATTTGCTTAGCCACTGCCGTTCTAAAAGCCGGATTTTTTATTTTTATTTCATCTCCTTTATTGCTTAAGAAAGCAATTTCAACCAAACAGTTTACAAAATCGGTAGGGGCATTTAAAGCAAAATTAAAACTACCTATATTGCCAAACCCGTTCATTTTAAAGGCGGTAATACGCTTTAAAATAAATTGACTGAGGGGCCTGAAGCCAATGTGTTTATAATAGGTACTCACTCCATTTACACTGATATCATCTGCAGAATTAAGGTGCAGGCTTATCAATACATCAGGATTTTTTTGTTGCAAAAACAATACCCTGTCTTTATTATCGAAAGTAGTATCGTTGGTTCTTGTCATAATTACTTTTGCATGCGCCAGTTTTAACTGTTTTTCTAATTCTTTTGCAAACAATAATGTGTAATTTTTTTCCACTAACCCATATACATTTCCCCTGGCACCTTCGTTTGTTCCACCGTGTCCGGCATCAACTGCGAAAGTTAAGTGCAATAAACCAACAATATTAGGTTGACGTTTTACTTTCACCATCAATTTCTTTCCCTCATAACCAATGGTATATCCCCAGTGTTGTGCATGCTTCAATTGTATAACAACTTCCAGTACATCATTTTCTGTTTGATGGTAATATAAGTTTTTAATTTCTTTCAACGATTGTAACTGTGTAATCCAGTTGGTATTACTTTGCACACCATACAATTTAATTTTAATGGCGGAAGGATTTACCTCCATGTAAGAGGTATATGGTACTTTCTGATTTAAATGGATGGTGACAATATCATAACAACTATCAGTGCCCCAGGCTTTCCATGAGCCACTAAGTACCGGTTGTATTATTTGTAGAACTGTATCACGTTGCATCATGGCCGTATCAATCAGTGCTGTATGATATTGCGATAACTGTAATTGATAAAACTTTTTAACCTGGCCAATCACTTTACAAACCACGCCGGTATCTATATAACCAATTGTAGCGCCGCCTAAACGGTCTGTACCATCGCCATACAATAATGCAGGTAATTTGCCGGTGGTTTTACCCCACCAGGCGGTATCTTTTTGTATGGGAGGAATTTGTGTTGTTTCTTTTTTTTCAGCTGATTGACTACAGGCCGTAAAAACAATCAAAAATATGGGGCAAAGCATCAAATATTTCATGATATAGTATTGATAGCACAAAGCAATAACTTACAAAACAGCATATTGCTATTTCTATCAATGAAAATACCAATAATTCAGGAGAGAAAGTTGGATAGGCTTTCTTTATTAATCATATCGTCTAAAATGGCGGGGAAGCCAAAATTCGCGGAAGCCTAAAATAAAGGTTACCTGGAGGTAGTTTTCTTTCACCAAACCATTGATGGTTGTGCCTCGTACACCACCTTCTAAATTTACCTGAACAGATAGTGTGCTGCGTAAAGCATTAAAACCGGTGCCAATAGTACCACCAATATTATCAATTTGTTGGCCGGAAATATTTACATAGGATTTTCCATAGAAAAAGCCGGCCTGGTAAAAGCTTTTTTCGGCGGTTATATCTCTAAATTTTGCTTTTTTACTGTATTCAAACCCTACATTTACCCTATTGCTGTTGACTAAATTGTAAGAAAGTCCCCTATAATTTAATTTTTGCCAATTTTGATAAGTATAATCAGCAGCAAATGTATAATCGTCTTTATAAGTAAGTGCAATACCGGCAGTATACATATCAGGGAGGGTGAAAGTACCAATATTGTATTGCGGATTATCAATCAGTGTTGTGGTACCATCGGTTACATTTAAAGAAGTT
>JAKAKY010000188.1 GCA_021824365.1 Bacteroidota bacterium
TCCGATCTATGCCGGGGTATCATTTGGGGTAGCACTTTCTTCCACACCTTCATTTGCACAATTATTTCCCGATGCAAATGGCATATATCCCAATAATCCCTTCGCCGCTTCTAATCCGCTGCAAACAAGAGATTTAATGACGAATAATGAATTAACCAATCGTTATATAGGCGGTGTAAATATTGAAGCCATTTTACAGGAATCAACAAAAATGACTACCAAACTGATTGCCCGTGGCGGATTGGATTATTATAATTTAAAAACAACGGCCATATTTCCTTCTTTATTGCAGTTTGAAGTAAATACAACAAAAGGACATAGCATTCAGGGTATGACCAATAATGTTAATACCAACTGGGCAGGTTTTTTAGTGAACTCATATAAACCTACAGATAAACTTTCATTTGTAACTACGGCAGGTATTACACACGAATTTGGCAAGTATGATAATATATTGAATGTTGCTACGCAAATAATCGGCATTCAAACCAACCTTGATCAGGCCGGGGCCATCAATGTTTCGCAGTTTAGAACCAAATATAAAAATGATGGAGCTTTTGTTCAGGAAGAATTTGCTTTGAACAATTATTTAAACATTACTGCCGGTGTGCGGTTTGACCAATCTACCAATAATGGTGATTATAAAAAATATTTTACTTATCCAAAGGCAAATGTGGCCTGGAATTTATCTAAAATGAATTTTTGGAAAAGCAATACCATTAATGATTTAAAACTGAGGGTTGCTTATGGCGAATCCAGTAATTTCCCGGCCTATATCAGCCGTTTTACACCACTCAATTCTTCCAATATTGGCGGTTATCCGGGCTCATTAGTAACAACGATTTTAGGAGATGGAGGTATTGGTTCTGAACGGCAAACAGAATTAGAGGCTGGTGTGGATATTAGCGTATTAGAAGGAAAACTAAGTTTGGAAGCTACCTTCTATAATAAAGTAGTAAAAGATTTGTTGTTACAGGGCCAGATACCTGCATCAACAGGTTTTAGCACCCGTTATTTAAATGCAGGCAGCCTCCGTAACCGTGGTGTTGAACTAAGTTTAAAAGCCATACCCGTTGATAACAAAAATATCAGGTGGAGTTCAACCACTAATTTTTGGTTAAACCGATCATTAATTACAGAATTAAATATACCTGCTTTCCCATTGGGCGCTTTTGGAACTACTTTGGGTACTTACTTTATACAGCAAGGTGCTACCGCTACCCAAATAGTGGGTTTGAATGGAAATGGAGGAATAGGAAAGTTGGGTGATGCAGAGCCTACTTTTCAAATGAATTTTCTGAATGATTTTACACTCTATAAAAACTGGTCATTGCGCTTTTTAATACATTGGAAGCAGGGAGGCGATGTAATTAATTTAACACAGTTATTAACTGATTTAGGTGGCACCAGTCCCGATTTTGATGTTATGCAAAGCAATGGTAAAACCGCCGGCCAAAACAGAATTGCAGCCTTAGGCGTTTCATCACGCCCCTTTGTTCAAAATGCCAGTTTTGTAAAATTCAGGGAAATAGGGTTGTATTATACATTGCCCTATAGAATAAAAAATATTGAACGCATTCAGTTAGGAGTATCAGGTAATAACCTGATTGTTATTACACCTTATGTTGGATATGATCCTGAAGTTTCCAATTTTGGTGTTGGTTTTTCTTCCGGTGTGGATGTAACGCCATTCCCCACATCTAAACGTGTTCAGTTTCATGTAGCCATTACTTTTTAATTGAATAAAAATATTGTATATGAAAAAATATATTTTTGAAATCATTTTCATTAGTATCATCATACTATTGAATACCGCTTGCAAGAAAGCACCGATTCCTTATTTAAATGGGCCCACTTCCCAGCAAATTACAACAGATGCTACCATCAGTGAATTGAATAATCTGGTAACAGGAACCGAATCAGGTTTGCGTAATAATATCGCCATTTATTTAGATGTGGTGAGTATGATTGGTCGGGAAGGCTATCGTTTCTCCGGTTCAGAACCACGGTATACATCTGATTTATTGGGGGCAGGTAGCGCTATTTTAGACAACAATACCTTTTACTTAACCAATCCATGGGGTTCAAGGTACAATACCATTCGTAATGCCTATATATTAATTCAGGCAGCTACTAATTCCTCTTATTTAACTAATGCACAAAAGAAAGCATACACAGGTTGGGCTAAAACAATTATTGCTTATCAACTTTTATTAAACCTCAATTTAACTTATGAAAATGGCATTAGGGTTGATGTGGCCGACTATAATAAATTAGGCCCTATTGTTGGTTTAAGTAATGCTTTAACAGCCATCTCCAATTTGTTGAATCAGGGTCAGACAGATTTAACCGGAAGCGATGTTATTTTTAAATTGTCATCCGGTTTTAGTGGTTTTACAACGGTGGCAGGATTAGTACAATTTAATCGTGCACTGGCTGCAAGAGTAGATGTTTATCAGCAAAATTGGACTGCCGCATTAACTGATTTAAATGCATCATTCTTCAATTTGAATGGCAGTTTTAATACAGGCATTTATCATGTTTTTTCTACTGCATCCGGCGATCAGTTAAACCCATTATATCTGCCATTGAACAATACCGGTGAAAACCGGTTGGCACAACCTTCGTATGTAGCCGATATTGAGCCGGGTGATGATAGAATTAATAAGGTAGCTTTGCGTTCTGCACCTGCTACACAAAGCGGTTTAACCAGTAATTACGATTTGGCTATCTTTAAAACCAATACCGATCCTGTCGCTATTATTAGAAATGAAGAACTGATTTTAATTTATGCCGAAGCAAAAATTCAAACCAATGCTTTGGCAGATGCACTAATTGCTATTAATATTATTCGTATCGGGCACAACCTGCCGATTTACAGTGGGCCTTTAACCCGGTCTGCATTAATTACAGAAATGCTGAAACAAAGAAGGTACTCACTGTTTTATGAAGGATACAGATGGGTTGATGTACGCCGCTACAATTTATTAAGCACATTACCTTTAGACAGGCCAACGGATCATATCTGGAAACAATTTCCATTACCTTTTTCAGAAAAGTAAATGATTTTCTGTTGAACAAACAACCGCAGCGTATTGAAAGCTGCGGTTGTTTGTTTATTTTCCAAACTTCTTTTTTAAAAACGATAAGGCATCTGTTACACTTAAATGGCTTAAATCTTTGTTTTGTTGTTTTTCCGGATGGGGCTTATGGCTTTTTTGTGATGCGTCTTTTTCATCGGCTTGTTTAATAGAAAGTGCAATCCTTTTTCGAACTGCATCAACTTCTAAAATCTTTACTTTCACTTTATCATTTAGTTTTAAAGCTTCTGATGGGTCTGATATATAGCGATGTGCAATTTCACTAATATGTACCAAACCATCCTGTTTTACGCCAATATTAACAAATGCACCAAAACGGGTAATATTGGTAACAATACCGGGTAAAATATCGCCTGGGTTAACATCTTCAATACTGTATATACCAGCAAATTCAAATTGTCCTATTTCATTGCGTGGGTCTAATCCCGGTTTTTTAAGCTCACTAATAATATCCTGAATGGTTAAAGTACCAATGGTTTCAGAAATATATTTAGAAGGCTGAATAGTTTTTAATAAACTTTCGTTACCAATTATGTGTTGAACGTCTGTTTCCAAATCCTTTGCAATTTGTTCTACAATGGGATAGGCTTCCGGATGCACGGCACTGGTATCTAACGGATTATTGCTCTGTGGTATCCTTAAAAAACCGGCACATTGTTCAAATGTTTTTTGTCCTAAACGGGGTACGTTTAATATTTGCTTTCTATCAGAAAAATTTCCAATATTATTTCTGTATTCAATAATTTGTGCAGCCAAAGTCGGGCCAATGCCACTTACATAGCTTAGTAAATGTTTGCTGGCAGTATTTATGTTTACGCCTACTGCATTTACACAGTTTACAATAGTTTGATCAAGCTTTTCTTTTAATCTGAATTGATTTACGTCGTGCTGATACTGGCCTACACCAATATTTTTCGGTTCAATTTTTACCAACTCTGCCAATGGATCCATTAATCTTCTGCCAATGCTCACCGCACCCCGAACGGTAACATCATAATCGCCAAATTCTTCTCTGGCAATTTCTGAAGCTGAGTAAATAGATGCTCCATCTTCATTCACCAAAAACACAGGCAAGCCTGTTTGTATTTGTTTAATAAATTGTTCTGTTTCTCTTCCGGCAGTTCCATCTCCAATAGCAAATACCTGCATGTGGTATTGTTGAATCAATTTTAAAATAACGGTAGTGCTTTGCTGTTTTTTGGAAGGTTTGTGTATATAAATTAAATCGTGGTGTAAAAGTGTACCGGTTTCATCTAAGCATACTACTTTGCATCCGGTTCTGTAGCCGGGATCAATGGCTAAAATCCGCTTACTGCCCAAAGGTGCACTCAGTAACAGTTGTTTTAAGTTTTCGGCAAAAACCTGGATGGCTTCTTCATCTGCCTTTAGTTTTAAAGCAGTTCTTAGTTCCGATTCTAAGCTGGGTTGTAACAGCCGCTTATATGCATCTTTTATGGCTTTTTTAATTTGTTCAACCGATGAGCTGCCAAAACCAGTGATATATTTTCCCTCAATAATTGCAATCGCATCTTCTTCATTAGGTGCAATACTAATGCGTAAAAAACCTTCCAAAAATCCGCGCAGTATGGCAAGGATGCGATGCGATGGAATTTTAGTAACGGGTTCCTGAAAATCGAAATAATCTTTAAACTTAATGCCATCAGTTGCTTTATCGGTTAATACTTTACTTTGAAAAATTGCTTTTTGTTCAAACAAATACCGAAGCCTGGCTCTTATTTCAGCATCTTCATTAATGGTTTCGGCAATAATATCACGGGCACCTTGTAAGGCTGTTTGTGCATCGGTAATGGTTTCGTTCAAAAAAGAAGCAGCTACAGCTTCAATATCAATATTTTTTTGTTCTAATATTTGTGTAGCTAATGGCTCTAATCCATTTTCCCGTGCAGTTTGCGATTTAGTTTTGCGTTTAGGTTTAAATGGTAAATAAATATCTTCTAATGTTGCAACGGTAGTGGCTTTGTTTAGTTGCTCTTGTAAAACAGGTGCCATTTTACCCTGTTTGGTAATTGATTCTTCAATACTGGCTTTTAATTGAAAAAACTGTTGTAACCGTTTATGTTCTTCCTGAATTTTTTCAATTTGCACTTCATCTAATCCACCGGTTTTGTCTTTCCTGTATCGGGCAATAAATGGAATGGTGGCTCCTTCACTCAATAATTCAATAACTGTTTCAACCTGTTTTAGC
>JAKAKY010000189.1 GCA_021824365.1 Bacteroidota bacterium
TAAATTGGGTGTCAATTATCAACTCATTGTTTCAGAAAAAGAAGTGGTATTGAAGGAGGGAGATAGTTTTTAGGTTGTTAGTCTTTAGGTTGGTTGGCAGCAATACCCATTTATTTTTATACTACCTGTTGGGTTTCCCCACCAGCCGGAATTGGGAGATGAGTTGTTGGTAGTAGTGTGCATTCGTAGCTGCTAATTCATATAGTAAAATCTTTGTGTACTTTGCGAAAACCTTTGCGGCCTTTGCGGGCAACCCCAAAGACCAACACCAACCCCCCCAATACCTAAAGGCCATCTCCTGATCAACATCATGCCGGTATCATCAATATTTCAATAGCTTTATACTATCGGTTGCTGTCCTCATTAACCGGAATTGAGATATACTATCGGTTAGGTGTCCCCACCAACCGGAATTAAGAGATTCATTGTTGAAATTAATGTGCATTTATAGCAGATAAAAAATTTGTGTTATTGATATAGCATAACCTTTGTGTACTTTGCGAATACCATAGCGGCCTTTGCGGGCACCCCCAAAGACCAGCACCAAACCACCCAATACCTAAAGGCCATCTCCTGATCAACATCATGCCGGTATCATCAATATTTCAATAGCTTTGTAAGGTATATACAGCAATATGTATCCAAAAATTATGATTTATGTGTCTATGGCAGGTCTAATGGCTTGTCAGGCTAAGAAAGGCAGTATCTATCCCCAGCAACAAAATATAACCGAGGCGGTATATGCTTCGGGTATTGTGAAAGCCGACCGGCAATACCAGGCATTTGCCACCGTTACCGGATTAATTGATACCATTTATGTAACCGAGGGGCAATTGGTAAAAAAAGGGCAACCCATTTTGCATATAGTAAATACTGCTACCCGTTTAAATACAGAGAATGTAGCTTTATCAGCAGCCAATGCATCGGTAGCAGCCAATGCTGCCCGATTAAATGAAGCAAAAATTAATATTGCCACTACAAAGGCACAGTTAGACAATGCCGCTACGTTATTACAACGCCAACGCAATTTGTGGGCACAACAAATAGGCACCAGAAACGATTTAGATCAGCGTGAATTAGCTTATACCAATGCACTGCATGCCTGGCAGGCTGCACAATTACAATACGACGATTTAAAAAAACAAATAGATTTCAGTGCACAGCAGGCACAAAAAAACTTAGCCATTGCAGGTACGGCTACCAACGATTATACAGTAAAAAGTGATGTAGATGGCATGGTGTTCCAACTCAATAAAAAGAAAGGTGAATTGGTAAATCCGCAATCGGCGCTGGCATTAGTGGGAGCGGCCAATCATTTTTTATTGGAATTGCAGGTAGATGAACATGATATTGCCCGCATACAAAACGGAATGCAGGTATTGTACACCATGGATAGTTACAAAGACAAAGTATTTGAGGCAAAGCTGATAAAAATTTATCCGGCCATGGATGAGCATACCCGTACGTTTAAAGTAGATGCCGCCTTAGTGCAATCGCCTCCGGTATTGTATCCCAATCTTACATTAGAGGCCAATATTGTAATCCGTCAACACGCCAACGCCATTACCATTCCTGCCAATTATTTACAACCCGGCGATTCTGTTGTATTAGCCAATGGTAAAAAACAAAAAGTTATGGTAGGTATCAGGGATTACCAAAAAGTAGAAATTATATCAGGTATTACGGTGAAAGATGAGTTGATGGAATAAAAGTTTGAAACCCTCTATAATCCTATCCATATATTGAATAGCGAACTAAAATAATATACTTTTTAAACCATCCATGAACCTGAAATTAATTGTCAATATTGCACAATCCCTGCTCAGGGCACGCTGGCGACAAACATTGGTGGCAGCTGTAGGCGTTACTTTTGGTATTACCATGTTTATAGCGTTACTAAGTTTTATGAGCGGGCTAAATGATTTATTAGATGGGTTGGTAGTGAACAGAACGCCACACATACGTTTATACAACGATATCCGTCCACGCCAATACCAGCCCGTTACCCTGTGGCCGGCCTATCAAAATAGTTATCCTGTCATCAGTTCTTTAAAATCGGGGAATATCCGGCAGGAAATATACAATAGTGGCCCTATTATCCGTGCCTTGCAGCAAAATAAACAGGTAATGGGAGTAGCGCCAACTATTACTGCACAAGTATTTTTTAATGATGGCACAGTAGATATTAATGGGGTAATCAATGGCATTAATGTAGCCGCCGAAACCAGGCTGTTTCATTTTGATGATTATATTGTAGCCGGTAAAGCATCCAATTTAAATACAGTACCCAACAGTATTATTTTAGGCAAAGCATTGGCCGAAAAATTGGTAGCCAATGTGGGCGATATTGTGCAAATAACTACTAGTACCGGTGCCATATTTCAATTAAAAGTAGTGGGTTTTTTTCAGTCTGGTTTGCAGGATTTTGACAAGGCACAGAGTTATGCCTCTATTAACACCACGCAGAAAATACTGGGTAAATCATCTTTATATATTACCGATATTCGGGTTAAGCTTTATGATATTAACCAGGCACCTGCATTAGCCAAAAGCTTTGCAAGAATTTATGGGGTAGATGCCGAAGATATTCAAACCGCTAATTCGCAATTTGAAACCGGTAGCTTTGTACGTAGTCTTATTTCTTATGCAGTAGGCATAACTTTATTAATTGTAGCCGGGTTTGGTATTTATAATATTTTAAACATGATGATTTATGAAAAGATGGATACCATAGCCATTTTAAAAGCAACCGGTTTTGCCGGTCGCGATGTTAAAGCAGTGTTTTTAGTAATAGCTATTGCTATTGGGTTATTTGGCGGCATTACCGGGTTAATTTCGGGTTTTGGGTTATCGGTAGTTATTAACCATATTCCGTTTCATACTGCTGCTTTGCCTACCGTAAAAACCTATCCCATTAATTACAATCCGTTATTTTATTTTATTGGCATTAGCTTTTCATTAATTACCACTTATTTAGCCGGTTGGTTACCCGCACGCAAAGCCAGTAAAATAGATCCGGTCATCATTATTAGAGGAAAATAATATGGAAAATACCATTTTGGCCGCCGTAAATATTGTGAAATATTTTTATGATCCCGTTAAAGTAAAAGTGTTAAATGGGGTAAACTTTTCTATACATCGGGGCGATTTTGTTTCTATTGTGGGAAAATCAGGCTGTGGTAAGTCATCGTTGTTGTATGTACTTTCTACCATGGATACCGATTATGAAGGTGATGTGTTGATAGATGGCATTTCCATGCAGCAAAAAAAAGAACCCTATTTGGCTAAAATACGCAATGAAAAAATTGGATTTGTTTTTCAGTTCCATTATTTATTGAATGAATTTACCGTATTAAAAAATGTAATGTTGCCCGGCCTTAAGTTGCATAAATATTCGGAAAAAGAAGTAGAAGCAAGGGCATATGATAAATTGAAAACATTAGGCATAGCCGATTTGGCTTTAAAAAATGCAGCGCGGTTATCGGGCGGAGAAAAGCAACGGGTAGCCATTGCCCGTGCACTGATTAATGATCCGGATATTATTATGGGCGATGAGCCCACGGGTAATTTAGACAAGAAGAACAGTGAATTGGTGTTTGATATATTTAAACAATTATCGCATGAATTAAATCAAACCATGCTAATTGTAACACATGATCCTGACTTTGCGGCTAAAACCAATCGTATTATCCGCATGGAAGATGGTAAAATTGTAAATGAGGAAAAAAATTTGGTGGGGTAGGTGCATAACAATATCCGGAAAATGCCAAGTATTTACTTGGGTATAGCTAAGCCGGTAATACCCTTTGAAGCATACGTAGCCAGTTGTTGTGGCATATATTTTCAACATCATTATTGCTATAGCCCTTCTGTTTTAACAAGTAATTGAGTTGTTGTAAATCAGCAATGGTATGCACATCATAAGGGGTTTGTTCGTTGCCAAATGCGCCATCTAAATCGCTACCAATACCCACATGTAAGCTATTACCTGCTATTTGGCAAATATGATCAATATGTGGAATAATGCTTGCCAAATTACACTGCATTTGTTGTGGGGTACTAGTACCGCGTTGCCAGCCGGGTACCATCATCCAGGCATCGAAAGCCATGCCAATTACGCTATTGCGGGCTATCATTTCCTGTATCACCGCATCACTCATTTGCCGGTTATGCGGCACCAATGCCCGGCAGTTGTGGTGCGATGCCCATAGTGTTCCTGTAAATAATGACAATGCATCACTTAAAGCCTCATCGCATAAATGGGTAATATCTAACACAATACCGTTTTGTTCCATTAATTGTAATAATGCCTTGCCATTTTTATGTAAGTGTGCCGAAGCATCAGTACCATGCGCATAACGCCCCGGGCCATAGTGCGCAGGACCAATAGCAATAACACCCTGTTGTTGCAATGCCAAAGCATGTTCAGGTGTTATTAACGCATCGGCCCCTTCTAAACTAATGCATAAGCCAATGGGTTTTTGTTGCTGAGGAATAGCGTCATTTGTCCAATTAAGTAAGTGCTGTTGAAGTTGTTGTTGGTTTTTGATAATACATATTTCACCTGCTGCTTCCATAGTTTTATACCAAGCCAGCTGACCTTGTATTTGCGCCCAAGCCTGTTCGGCAGAGGCCCAACCGGGTAGTGTTTGGCCGGGTAGTTTTACCCGTGCAATTAAAGTGCCTATGGCAATGCCAATATTACCTGCGCGTAATTCAGGAAAAGCAACAGTGCCCTTACCACGGTCTGGCTTGTCAGATAATCCTATTTCAAGGTTTCTGATTTGGGGAACAGATAATCTCAAATCGCGGTTCCATTCCATGGCATTCATACTTAAATCTAGGTGGGCATCTATTAACAACATAATGGGTAATGGTTAAATGGTAATGGTTCTGTTTCTGGCAGTTACTTTCCAAGTAGTTGTTACGGCATTGTTTTCAACTACTTGCAGTTTTTCATACAATGCAACGGTGGGGCATATATGTATGGGTATGGCATACAGC
This sequence comes from Bacteroidota bacterium, assembly GCA_021824365.1. Classification (GTDB taxonomy): domain Bacteria; phylum Bacteroidota; class Bacteroidia; order Chitinophagales; family Chitinophagaceae; genus Hydrotalea. The sequence continues at coordinate 5,005 of JAKAKY010000189.1, forward strand.
ACTTGTCCGGGTGTAAAAGCATAAGCATCAGGCACTTTAAGTACCAAATGTTCTTCGCTTTGCCCAATTGGCGTTGCATCGGCATTTAAAAATAGCACCCTAGGCAATGAATTTTCTGCAGCCACAGATTTATGTCCTAAATCGGTGGTAATAGTGTTGGCATTAATAATAGAAATAACACGGGTTATTAAAACGGCAGCCCATTGAAAAGGTTCTTCGGGCATAAGTTGCTGATAGCCTGCATCCCAGAAAATAAAGGTACCCGGACTGCAAATTACATTGGGTTGTGCTGCATGAGCC
>JAKAKY010000021.1 GCA_021824365.1 Bacteroidota bacterium
TTACACCCGATGATCCCTTTCATTTAGCATCCATCTCAAAAACATTTACGGCCATGACGCTTTTACATTTATGGGAACAAGGCAGAATTAAGTTAACCGACACTTTACAAAGATTTTTCCCCAACTTCCCCTATCGTAACATCACTGTTACAGATTTATTATCACACCGAAGCGGGCTTCCCAATTATGTTTATTTCATGGATGAAAAAAAAGCTATAATTACTTATGTCCGAAATAAAAGAGGAAAAAGAATTAAAATTGTGCATTTGGTGCCTTCAGGCAATGAGGTAAAAGGTTTTCAAACCAATCAGGACGTATTAAATTACATGATTGTGCATGATCCCGCCATACTTTCCTTACCTAACAAAAAATTTCATTATTGTAACACCAATTACGCATTGCTGGCATTGATTATAGAAAAAATAACCAAAATGCCTTTCCCACAATATATGAAAGACAGTGTTTTCAATATATTGGGTATGCAACATACATTTGTATTCAATATTGCAGATACCAACAAATATGTGCCTTCATATCAACCCAATCAAGCCTCATTTAAGTTAGAAAAATTAGACTGTATTTATGGCGATAAAAATGTGTATAGTACGGTGCGAGATATGCTTTTATGGGACAGAGCTTTGTATGAAGGCAGTTTTGTTAAACCACAAACCATTAGCCTTGCATTTAAACCCCGAAGCCTTGAAATAAAATCGAACCACAACTATGGTTTGGGTTGGCGAATGTTATTAGATGGCACAAATGGGCCTATTATTTACCACAATGGCTGGTGGCATGGCAACAATACCGTATTTACCCGATTAATTAATGATACAGCTACTTTAATTTTATTAGGAAATAAATACAATCGAAATATTTACAGTGCCAGAAAAATGACATCTGTGTTCTCCGGCCAGTCAGATACCTCGCGAATTGAAGAATAATTGTTGGGCTTGATGGAATTGATTCATATCAGAAAATTATTTTTTAGAAAAAATTATCGGAAATAATGATACATTCGATATTGAATCAGAATGAAGCTTCGCCCACTCCTTTTAATCATCATTCATTTTTATTTTGTTGCTGCCGCTGCGCAACAAAGGCCATATTATACTCAATATATTTTAAATAATTTCATTATAAATCCTGCTGTTGCGGGAATTGAAAATTATGCCGATGTAAAATTGAGTCACCGAATTCAGTGGGAAGGATTAACGGATGCACCGGTTACCACTTATTTTACCATTCAGGGGCCATTACATAAAAGCAACTATCCGGTAACCACCGCAACGGGTTATCGTACTCCCGGCGAAAATCCACGGGGTAATGCCTATTGGCGTAATTATACCAGTGCACCCGCCCATGCAGGCATTGGGTTAACCCTATTAAATGATAAAGCCGGATCTTTGAACCGATTTACTGCAACTGCAACTTATGCCTATCATGTAGGCTTAACCCCTGGTACCAATTTATCGGCCGGAATATCAGCCGGCATTTCTCAACTAAGTTTGAATACTTCAAACTTAAATTTTGCCGTACCAGTTGATCCGGCTGTAGCCAATGCCAATACGATTAACCGATTAAAACCCGATATCAGCGCAGGTTTGTGGCTATATGCAGCTAATTATTTTTTAGGGTTATCTGTACAGCAAATTATTCCGGATGCCATTTATTTCTCTAATCAACCCGTTGGCATTGTTCCTGGTAAGTTAGTGCCGCATATATTTTTTACGGGTGGATATCGGTATACCCTTTCTGATGATATTACAGCACTCCCATCTTTTCAAATACGTTATATACAGCCGTTACCATTAGGGGTTGATGTAAATATGAAATTGCAATACCGCGATTTTTTGTGGGCAGGTGCTTCATTACGATATAAAAATGGATTTGCTGCCATGTTGGGTGTGAATGTTAATCAGTCTGTGAATATTGGTTATTCATACGATTATAACACTTCTGCATTAGGAACCGTTAGCAGCGGCACGCATGAAATTTTGATTGGTTTTTTACTCAATAACCGTTATGCCGACCGATGCCCGGAAAGATTATGGTAAATTCAATTTTTAAATTTAATTAACTGAATTGGCAATTATAGCAATATCGCATACAAATGGCAAAGGCGCATTCAATTCATCGGGCACCCAATACCAATATATAGTTTGCTGAATGCCACCATCAATCCCGTCCATTCCATTCTTTATCAATACAATAAAGCCAACGGGTTTCATTTGATGTGCATCTGTTTTTTCTGACTGAATAAGATATAATTGATAACCGGCATTTGAATGATACTTAATAGCTGAAATCTTTTTTATTTTGAACCTATTGTTATCTATTTCTTCGTTAGAGGAAGGAAGGAAGTTTTTGGCCTGGATAAAAGAGAAATTATTGGGACTATTATCAGCAGTAAACTGAGTTAATGAATTGATGGGTAATGATTGGTCCATAATATCATGCACATCCAATTGGTTGGCTGTTGAAGTAACAACAGGTTTTACATCAGCATTCCTTGTTTGAATAGCAGGTTTTACTTTGTTGGATTGTGATTTTATTTTGTGATTGACTGCCACAACTTTTACCGGTTCAATGTAACTGTTTATTGCTCCTACAGGTTGTAAGAATTTGGCTGATGGTAGATGCATATTAACATTCAACATGATGGAAGGCTGTTGAATGGGCATAGCATGTATCAGCAATAATCCTAAAGAAAGGTATAAACTAACAGAAACCCATTTGAATACGTTATTTACGGAGAAAGCGGAACGATGAGGTACTTGTAATATGTGTTGAATACGAAATAATAATTCACCTTTTTGTTTTACGGCCGGCATAGATAAAAATGGCATGGCCGAATTTTGCGAAATTTGCGCCAATTGTAATAAAGTTTTGGCATATAATACGGGTTCGTACTGTTGCTGCAACACGTATACATCGCAACAAAGCTCCCTGTGATGGTTCATCTCTTTCACTAACAGTTTCACAAATGGATTAAAGCAAACAAATGATTGTAATAGCTGGGCCATTAAATTAGTGAGATAATCATTTCGCCTGATATGTGCCAACTCATGCAATAAAATGGCTTCAATAGCAGGGGTTGATAAATGTGTAAGCGTAGCTACGGGTAATAAAATAATTGGTTTTAAAAACCCAATTGTCATAGGGCTTTGAATACCCTGCATCATATAAATACGTACAGACTTTTTTACATGAAGCCGTTTTTTTTGCGTTTCAAAAAAATGGAACAAACTTTCCTGCAACTGTTGCACAGGATTAGCCAGTAATTTATTTTGTTGCCGAAAAATGAATGGCCACTTCAGCATTTGTACCAATAAAGTAATCAAATAAATAATAGCAATGCCATTTAGAGTGTATGCGAATACAGGCGCAGTACCCTGTTCCAAAAATGTTTGTACACGATTGATAGAAAACTTTGATGAAATGTAAGCATCAACAGCCATGGTATTTGGCACTGCTATTAAATGAATAGCAGTGAAAATGAATAGGAAAAAAATACCAACGATAGCCATAAAAGCGGCATGATAATGCAATGCTGCCCTGTTAGGAAATGATTTTTTTATTAACACATAAACCAACCATACTAAGGAAGCCTGCAAAATGTTCCAGATAATAGCAGTTCCTATATGTGTTAAGATGGCAGGTAACTGGGGCATTATTCCGCTTTTTTCAAATCATTCAATAAATTTTGTATAGCATCTAATTCTTCCAGATTGGGTTTGTTTGAACCCAAAGCCTGCATCACTAAAGCCGTTGTTGAACCGCCAAATAAGTTATGTATCATTTTTCCTACCAACTGTTGCTGTGTGTTTTCCTTAGTCACATTGGGCTGATAAATATGTGTTTTGCTCTGATCATTCCTAACTACCAAACCTTTTTCATACATAATTTGCATGAGTTTTAAAGTAGTGGTATATCCTGAATCTTTATGTAAACTCAACACTTCATGCACTTCCCGCACCGTTGCACTACCCTTTTGCCATAATACTTGCAAAATTTCTAATTCACTTTCGGTAGGTTTTAATTTTTTCATGTTATATAAGATTTTTAAATCAATCAATCATCCAAAAAATGGAGGCACCAAAAAATGTATTTCAATGTAATACAATTAAATTTTAAATTAAAAATGATTGGTACGATTTTATTCGTAAGCAATTTACACAGCTTTAGTGTAAAAGAAAAGATAAAATAAGCTTACCATTTTTTATGGGGTATTTCCATTTTTTTTCGCAATTGGCGGGTAGTTTGGCTGCTGCCATCGTGGCTCCAGCCGGGTGGGCCAAATAAGTAGCCGGTGATGTGCTGTATGCGACGTGATTTTCTCAAATCATATACAATTTTCAACCATTCAAAAAATGCAATTTTAACCGGGTTGTAAGTATTTACATTTTTTGTAAGCCCAAAAGTGGGTGTAAAAATTTCTTCCTGAAAAGTACCAAACAACCTATCCCAGATGATTAAAGTACCTGCATGATTTTTGTCTAAGTACAAAATATCACAGCCATGATGCACCCGATGATGCGATGGTGTATTAAAAATATACTCAAACCATTTTGGAAATTTTTGCACAGTTTGGGTATGAATCCAAAATTGATACAATAAACTAATGGATTGCATCAACAAAATCATAGCCGGATGAAATCCAACCAATGGCATCCACGACCAAAAAATAAAGGAGCCGGTTAAATTACCTGTCCATGTTTGCCTTAAAGCAGCCGCCAAATTATAATGTTCAGAAGAATGGTGTACCACGTGGCTTGCCCAAAACCAGCGAATAGTATGTGCCATACGATGAAACCAATAATAGCTAAAATCATCTGCAAAAAACAACAATACCCATGCCCACCAGGCAGTGTAAGGAATGGCAAAAAAACGATAAGTGTATAGCCAGGAGAAAAACAACAATATCATTCCTTTGGTAAGAATGCCGGTGAAAAGGTTGCCTAAGCCCAATGCAATACTGGTAGCGGTATCTTTAACATGGTATAATTTTTTTTGAATATGATATGCATATACTACTTCAACAGTAATGAGAAGAATGAAAGCAGGAACAGCATGCAATAATATATTAGGGAATTGAGGCATAATATTCAATCAAATCACCCTCAATATACAAATAAGGAGGCAAAAAAAACTCTGACATACTGCCAAAGAATTTTTTTGCAAGTAAAAAGCATTTTATTTCAGAAACTGTTGATATTTTTCCAGGATAGCTTCTGATTGCTCTTTTCCATTGATGAATATTTTGCTATTGCGAATTTCTAATTTCACATCATTACCCTGAATTACGCCATCATTTCGCAATTGTTGGATCAAAGCATTGATGGAATGAGTGTTTCCTGAAGAAAATGTTCCTTGTCCTGATATTTTTTGTGTACTGTCAGAGAAAGAAATTTCGATGGTTTGCGCCTGAACAGCATTAGCATCTGATTGATGCAAGTGTGCTAAAGTGGGTGCAATCACCAAAGAAACAATCGACATTAATTTGATTAAAATATTCATAGATGGACCGGAAGTATCTTTGAAAGGATCACCTACTGTATCACCTGTAACAGAAGCCTTATGAGGTTCAGATTTTTTATAATAAATTTCGCTGTTAATTTCAACGCCTTTTTCAAACGATTTCTTAGCATTATCCCAAGCGCCGCCGGCATTGTTTTGGAACATTCCCATTAATACACCACTAACTGTTGCACCTGCTAAAAATCCACCTAAAGCCTCCGGTCCTAAAATAAAACCAATAATTAATGGCGCTAAAATAGTAATTGCTCCCGGCAACATCATTTTTTTAATAGAAGCAGTTGTTGAAATAGCCACACATTTATCATATTCGGGTTTACCGGTACCTTCCATAATACCAGGAATATTTTTAAACTGACGGCGTACCTCTTCTACCATTGCCATAGCCGCCTGTCCCACTGCACGAATGGCCAAAGAAGAAAAGATAAATGGTATCATACCGCCCACAAATAAGCTGGCCAATACTTTTGCTTTATAAATATCTATTCCATGCATGGTATAACCATTATTATTAATTACCCCAACATAAGCGGCAAATAAAGCCAATGCGGTTAACGCGGCAGAAGCAATGGCAAAACCTTTACCGGTAGCTGCAGTTGTGTTACCTACTGCATCCAATACGTCTGTTTTTTCGCGAACATCGGCCGGTAACTCACTCATTTCTGCAATACCACCGGCATTGTCGGCAATAGGTCCAAAAGCATCAATAGCCAATTGCATGGCCGTAGTAGCCATCATACCCGCAGCAGCAATAGCAACCCCATATAAACCTGCACAGGCATAAGCGCCCCAAATACCACCTGCTAAAACCAAAATGGGTAAAAATGTACTTTCCATACCAACGGCTAACCCGCCAATTACATTGGTAGCATGGCCGGTAGAGGATTGTTTAATAATACTCAATACCGGTTTTTTGCCCATAGCTGTATAGTACTCAGTGATAATGCTCATTAAAGTACCCACTAGTAATCCTACACCTATGGCACCTAAAACACCCCAGCGGGTAAATTCAAGTCCTCTTAAAACCATTGTTTCAGGCAAAATATAAGTTACCAAACCAATGCAGGCTATAGCAGTTAAAATAATACTGCCCCAGTTACCCATATTCAGCGCTTTTTGAACATTGGCAGTATTTACGCCTGCATTTTCACTTATTTTCACAAAAAAAGTTCCTGTAATAGAAAATAAAATACCCACACCTGCAATAATCATGGGCAGTAAAATTGGGCCATAGCCACCAAAATTATCATGGGAAATAGTTTCCTGACCTAATACCATAGTAGCTAAAACGGTTGCCACGTATGAACCAAATAAATCAGCTCCCATACCTGCCACATCACCTACATTGTCGCCCACATTATCAGCAATGGTTGCAGGGTTACGCGGATCATCTTCCGGAATACCGGCTTCTACTTTACCCACTAAATCAGCACCCACATCGGCAGCTTTTGTGTAAATACCACCACCCACACGGGCAAATAAGGCAATACTTTCCGCACCCAATGAAAATCCGGTTAATACTTCAATGGTTTTAATCATCTCAGCACTGGTTGAACCCGCATATGGAGCAAAAATTTGTTTCAACACTAAAAACAAAGCACCTAAGCCTAAAACAGCCAATCCGGCAACACCTAAACCCATTACAGAACCACCGGTAAAAGAAACTTTTAATGCTTTAGCCAAACTGGTTCTGGCTGCCTGAGCTGTTCTAACATTGGCTTTGGTAGCAATGCGCATACCAATATATCCGGCCACAGCGCTGCATACAGCTCCTAATATAAAAGCAATAGCAATGCTCCAGTTACTGTTTGCATTACTTTGTGCCATAAATGCCAACAAAATAGCAACAAAAGCAACAAAATAGCCTAAAACTTTCCACTCTGCCTTTAAAAATGCCATAGCACCCTCAGCAATGTAAGTACTAATTTCCTTCATTCTGGGTGTACCGGCATCTTGTTTAGCTACCCATTTAAACTGAATAAGGGTATATAGTAAACCTATAATACCCATAATTGGAACTGCGAAAAACAAATTGTTCGTCATTAGTTTTGGTTATTAGTTTAAGTTAAACATTTTTTTATGTTAAGGGCAACAAAAATAGGGGAAAACGATAAAAATTATTTAAAATCCGGTTGAACAACCTTTCTTTTATTCAAAATAAGGCAACAAAAAAGGAATAGATTAACCAATCCAAGAGCTAAAATTTCAAATAATATTTTTAATGACGAATAAATAAATAGTATTATTTCTTTATTTCAGAAACAAATAAAAAGGTAAAAACCTACATTTGCAAGATAAGCACTTGCCATGATGAATATTAAGAACAACGTATTAGAAACCATAGGTAATACACCAATCATTCGATTAAATAAAATTGCGAAAGATTTTCCCTGCAATGTTGTAGCAAAGGTGGATTATTTTAATCCCGGTAACTCTGTTAAAGACCGTATGGCTTTAAAAATGGTTGAAGTTGCCGAGCAGGAAGGGCGGTTAAAACCGGGAGGTACTATTATTGAGGGCACCAGCGGCAATACCGGTATGGGTTTGGCATTAGCCGCTTGTGTAAAAGGCTATAAATGTATTTTTGTTACTACCGATAAACAAAGTAAAGAAAAAGCAGATATTTTGAAAGCAGTGGGTGCAGAGGTAATTGTGTGCCCCACCAATGTTTTACCCGAAGATCCTAAAAGCTATTACAGTGTAGCTAAAAGACTAAGTCAGGAAATTCCCAATGCCTGTTACATGAATCAATATGATAATTTGGCTAACCGACAGGCACATTATGAAAGTACCGGCCCTGAAATATGGGAGCAAACAGATGGACAGATAACCCATTTGGTGTGTACAGCAGGAACCGGAGGTACCATTACGGGTACAGCTATGTTTTTAAAAGAAAAAAATCCGAACATACAAGTTTGGGCAATAGATGTATATGGTTCATTGTTAACGCATTATTACCAAACCGGGAAAATAGACATGTCATATGTTCACCCTTATATCAGCGAAGGTTTTGGAGAAGATTTTGTTCCCAAAAACTATGATATGCGCTATATTGACCATTTTGAACAGGTAACAGATAAAGAAGGTGCCATCATGGCCAGAAGAATTGCCAAAGAAGAAGGCCTTTTTTGCGGATACAGTGCCGGCAGTTGTTTTCAGGGTCTTGTACAATTAAAAAACCGTTTGAAAAAAAATGATTTAGTGGTTTGTATATTTCATGATCATGGCAGCAGATACGTAGGCAAAATTTACAATGACCAGTGGATGATGGAACGCGGCTTTTTGGAAGTGAAAACCTGCAAGGATATTATTAATGGAAGGATACATAAAAAATTAATCACAGTAGCACCTCAGCAAACCGTTGCAGCAGTAGTTGCCTTAATGGAAAAATATGATATTGAGCATATTCCGGTAATGGCAGATAATCAAATGAAAGGGGCCGTTAGTGAGGGTGGTTTATTTATTAAAATGTTCTCCAATCCGGAAATTAAAGCACAAACTATTGCAACCATAATAGAACCCTCCTATCCGGTGGTTGACATAGCTACACCCATCGAAAAATTAGGCGCACTCATTAACAAAACCAACGGTGCCGTATTGGTGACAGATGAAAAAGGCGATTATCACATCATTACCAAATACGATATATTGCAAAGCCTTGGCCGATAACCCATTTTAAATTATTAACATGCTCTCTGCTCAACACGAAGTTTTTTATGAGGTTGCTAAACAGAAAAGTTTTTCAAAAGCAGCTGAGCAAATGTATATCTCGCAACCGGCTATAAGCAAACACATTAAACAATTAGAATTTGTATATAAAACAAAATTATTTGACCGCCGGGGTATGTATATAGAATTGACGCCCGCCGGAGAATTATTATTTGAAAGATTAAAAGAAGTAAAACGAATTCAGGAACAAACTTTATTTGATATTACCTCACTTTCAAATGCATTAGAAGCAGAAGGTGTATTAAAATTAGGCGCCAGTACTACCGTTGCACTATATATTTTACCAAAAGTACTATCCGTTTTTCATGAGCAACATCCCAATTTAAGTATTAGCTTATTAAACCGTAACACTGAAATTGTTTTAGATGCGCTGTTAAATAAGGAAATTAATTTGGGCATTATTGAAGAAAAGGGGCAATTAACCAATGTAAGTTATTTGCCATTTATTACTGATGAAGTAATTGCCGTTTGCAGTTGCCAAAGTATTTGGGCTAAAAAGAGAAATTACCAGGTAAAAGATTTGTATCAAATGCCATTAGCCATAAGAGAGCGTGGTAGCGGCACTTTGGCAGTTTTAAAAAAATCATTGGAAAAACATAAAATACAACTCAACGATTTAAACATTAAAGTGCGCTTAGGAGGAACCGAAGCACTGAAAAATTTTTTAATTGAATCAGATTGTCTCGGTTTTTTGCCACGCAGGTCTGTTATCAAAGAGTTAAAGTATGGCGAGTTAAAACAACTGAACTTTGATGGACTTAGCATAGTGCGCAACTTTTATTTCATTCAACGCAAAGGAGAAATCAGCAATTTGAACAAATTATTGATTAAAACGGCACAATCTGTTTATCACAAATAGTTATAGTATATAACAAATTTGCATTAATTTAGTTATAGCATAACTGTAGTTTTACAGTGTGAACACAGAAATTGAAACCATTTCAACCGCCAGCTATCTTACTTGCTCTAACTGCGGTAAAATATACGATATACAACGGCAGCAGACATTTGCACACTGTTGTAACCAACCTTTAATTACGCACTACAATAACAATAAGTTCACTAAAGTTCATTTAAAAAACAAACCCAATAATTTATGGCGTTATGCTGCCATGCTGCCTGTATTTGATAATAGCAATATCATTAGCCTGGAAGAAGGATTTACCCCCATGCATACCCTCCATAAAATTCCTGCAAAATATGCAATAAATCATCTATACATAAAAGATGAAGGGGGTAACCCGACAGGCTCATTTAAAGCAAGAGGATTGAGTGTAGCCATTTCAAAAGCAAAAGAACTGGGTATTGAACATTGCATTATACCCACTGCCGGCAATGCCGGTGGTGCCATGAGTGCCTATTGTGCCAAAGCAGGTATTAAGGCTACTGTTGTAATGCCCAAAACGAGTGCACAACTCATTAAAGAAGAGGTGCAATTGCTCGGTGGCCAACTCATTGAGGTTAATGGATTTATTCAAGATTGCGGAAAACGGGTACAACAAATTGCTGCCGAAACCGGAGCATTTGATATGAGTACCATGAAAGAACCTTACCGCTTAGAAGGGAAAAAAACCCTGGGTTACGAAATTGCCGAGCAATTCAATTGGCAACTTCCCGATGTAATTATATATCCCACAGGTGGCGGCACCGGCCTAATTGGTATGTGGAAAGCGTTTGAAGAATTACAACAAATGCAATGGTTAACATCTAACAAAAAAACAAGAATGGTTATTGTTCAAACTGAAAATTGTAATCCCATGATACAAATGATTGAAAAAGGCAAAAAAGATGCAACTTTTCAACCTGCTTATTCTATAGCCAACGGATTGGTGGTACCTACCCCTTTTGCAGAAAAAAGCATGTTGCGGGTTATTGCTGAAAGTAACGGAACAGGTATTGTTGTATCAGAAACTGACATACAACAAAGTATTCGTGAAATGGCCCGAACCGAGGGTTTATTACTTTCACCCGAAGGGGCCGCCGCATTTGCAGGCTTTAAAAAATTAGCAGAAAAAAAGTGGATCGAAGAACAGGAAACTGTTTGCATAGTGAATACCGGAAGTTGGTACAAGTATCATTAGTAACTAATTCTTCCTACAAGCATGTTCAAGTTGATATTGTGAAAAAGAGGTTTGCAATTTCGTAGTTTTGTTGCATGCATTTTTTTGTAAACCATTCACCGCTATCAATACCAAATAGAGTTATTCCTAAAAACATTGTTTCGTTAGTGCCTTCACAAACAGAACTGTTATTTTATTTAGGGTTGGATAAAGAAGTGAAAGGCATTACCAAATTTTGCATCCATCCGCCAGAATGGCGACACAGCAAGACAATTGTTGGTGGAACAAAAAAAATACATCTCGAAACAATAAAGCAATTAGCCCCGGATTTAATTATTGCCAATAAAGAAGAGAATGAGCAAACACAAACAGAAGCAGCCAGCCACATTGCTCCAGTTTGGGTTACTGATATCGACGATTTACATAATGCTTGTACTATGATATTGGAATTAGGCGCCATTTGCAAAACTATTCAGAAGGCTGAGCAATTAGTGTTGCAAATTCAACAACAATTTGCCCAATTAAGGCCCATTCAACCTATGCTAAATACCGCCTATTTTATTTGGAATAATCCTTTGATGGTGGCGGCATCAAATACTTTTATCAACGCAATGTTGCTTCAATGCGGATTTAAAAATGTATTTGAAAACTTTAACAGGTATCCGGAAGTAACGGCAGAACAAATTAAAGCTGCTCAACCTCAATTAATTTTACTTTCATCAGAACCCTATCCATTCAGAGAAAAACATGTGCATTATTTTCAAACACTTGTACCCGCTGCTTTAGTATTACAAGTAGATGGAGAAATGTTTAGTTGGTATGGAAGCAGGTTACTAAAAAGTGCACCTTATTTTCAGGCACTTATTCAACAATTACAAAAAAACAGGTAATACTTCAACATGGCTAACCAATGCTAACAATTGTTTTTATGAACTATCAGTATCTTTGCACCGAATTTAAAAAAACGGTAATATTATAAGTATATTTATTCATCCATAATAGGTAATAACAAACCTGTTACAAAATTGATTGAACTAACCAACAACAAACCATTTAACATGAAAAAGTATCAACCCGGAGTACTATTTGGCAATGCGCTTGCAGCATTATATCAGGATGCAAAAGAAAATAAGTTTGCCATGCCCGCTGTAAACTGCATCGGCACCAATTCTATTAATGCCACTTTAGAAACTGCTGCAAAAGTAAATTCCCCCGTTATTATTCAGTTTTCAAATAGCGGCGCTCAATTTATTGCCGGTAAAGGCATGCCCAACGATAATTATCAGGCCAATATTGCCGGAGCCATTTCAGGAGCATTACATGTACACAATGTGGCAAAATATTATGGCGTTCCGGTGGTGTTGCATACCGATCATGCTGCTAAAAAATGGTTACCCTGGGTTAGCGGATTAATTGATGCAGGCGAACAATTTTACAAAGAAAAAAAACAGCCGCTTTTTAGCTCCCATATGTTAGATCTTTCTGAAGAAGCATTGGATTATAATATTGCTACCTCAGTTGAATTTTTTAAGAAAATGCAACCTTTGGGAATGAGCCTGGAAATTGAACTGGGCGTTACCGGTGGCGAAGAGGATGGCGTAGATAATTCAGACGTAGAAAATCATAAATTATATACCCAACCGGAAGAAATTGAACAGGCCTACGTTGCACTCAATAAAGTAGGTAACTTATTTACCATAGCAGCTGCTTTTGGCAATGTGCATGGTGTTTACAGTCCGGGGAATGTGCATTTAAGACCAGAAATTTTACATAATAGCCAGATGTACATTCAACAACAATTATATACAGTTGAAAAGCCAGTTTACTTTGTGTTTCATGGTGGTAGTGGCTCTCCTAAATCACAAATTCAGGAAGCCATTGGTTATGGTGTTATTAAAATGAATATTGATACTGATATGCAATGGGCATTTTGGGAAGGTGTATTGAATAATTACAAAAAGAACGAAGGCTATTTACAAAGCCAGTTAGGCAACCCTGAAGGTTCGGAAATGCCTAATAAAAAACATTATGACCCTCGTGTATGGTTAAGAAAAGGAGAAGAAAATTTCATTTTGCGTTTAACAGAAGCATTTGAAGATTTGAATTGCATAAATAAAAATGCGTAATAATAATACCTATACAATAGCCACCTGACATTTTTGGGTGGCTATTGTTGTTTGCAGGCTTAAAGAGTGTTTTATAAGAGAATAGCCAACCAAATATGCGCTGTTTCATGAAACAACCTTATTTTTGCTACCTTCATCCACCCAATTGAAGTACATACAATGCCCATGATTTACGTTTCCTTCTTTAGGCGGGATAAATATATCATGGGCATTGTATGTAAAAAAAGCAGATTAAAATGATAGCCATGAAAAAAGAATTTGAAGAAAATATAGAACAGAATCTTACCGGAGATGAGGACAAGCTGAAAGAGGAAGAAAGCCTTAAACGAAGCTGGTTTAAAAGAAGGAAAAAAGGTATTTTAACCTCTACCGCTGATAAAAAAGAAACCCCGGAGGGCTTATGGAGTAAATGCCCCAATTGCAATTATATTTCTACCACTAAAGATTTAGAAGAAGAATTATACGTTTGCCCTAAGTGTAACTACCATCACAGAATCGGCAGTGATGAATACTATGATATTTTATTTGATGAACAACAATTTGAACCACTATTCGACAATATCATCAGTAAAGATTTTTTAAATTTTACTGATCTAAAAAATTACCAGCAGCGGTTAGACGAAATCAGGTCAAAAACCAACTTAAAAGACTCTATGCGTGTAGCCGTGGGTAATGTAAATGGTAAAAAAATTGTAATAGCCTGTATGGATTTTGAGTTTATTGGCGGTTCATTAGGCAGTGTAATGGGTGAAAAATTTAGCCGAGCTGTGGATTATTGTATTGCCAACCATCTTCCTTACATGGTTATATCAAAAAGTGGTGGTGCCCGTATGATGGAAAGTGCATTCAGCCTGATGCAATTAGCGAAAACAAGCGGTAAACTATCACAATTAAGTAATGCCAAACTACCCTATATTTCCTTATTAACTGATCCTACCTTTGGCGGTATTTCTGCCAGCTTTGGCATGTTAGGTGATTTAAATATTGCAGAACCCGGTGCATTAATTGGTTTTGCCGGCCCAAGGGTAATTAAAGAAACCATCAAGAAAGATTTACCGGAAGGTTTTCAAAGAAGCGAATTTTTGTTAGAACATGGTTTTTTAGATTTAATTATTGACAGAAAAAGCCTGAAGAACAGAATTGCCGAATTAATTACCCTTTTTGAAAAATAAAATAACTGGCATACAAAATAGTTTACCTGCTGAAAAAAGCTTGCAGAAAAGAAAGACAGATTTAATTATGGCGAAAGAAATGAACAACAGGCAGGCTTATTTTAACTACTACATAGAAGATAAATTAATAGCAGGCATTGTTTTGCTGGGTACAGAAGTAAAAAGTATTAGAGAAGGAAAAGTAAGCTTTAATGATGCGTTTTGCATTTTTGATCGGGGCGAATTATGGCTGAGAGGTATTTATATAGCAGAATACAGATTAGGTACCCATAATAACCATTTGTGCGTACACGACAGAAAATTATTACTGAAAAAAAGAGAACTGAAAAAATGGGAACTGAAGCTGAAAGATAAAGGTTATACCATCATCCCACTCCGTATTTTCCTGAATGAAAAAAACTTAGTTAAAGTAGAAATTGGATTAGCCAAAGGGAAAAAACTACATGATAAAAGAGATAGCATTAAACAAAAGGATGCAGAAAGAGAATTAAAAAGATACCTGAAATAAATTACTTAACTATATTTTCGCTGAGGTTTATTATCAGGCTCCTTTAACTGTTCTAATCTGCTTTCCTCCGTTGGATGATTGGTTAAAAGTATAGCAACACCCCACAAAATAATTGCTATTAAAATGGATCCCACAATTTCATCCCACTGTAACCAATAACCCCACCATCCATAAACAGCCGCACGTTGTGGTTTAGTCGTATCATAAATTACAGTAACTTTTTCATCTTGCTTAAACCGACGCAAAGGATAAGCAGCATTTACCTCATAAAATGATTTGCCGAGATAAAAACTTACAAACAATATTTGTTTGTTCTTACTACTATCACTTTTAAATTCAATGGAACCTATTGTCGTCTCACTATCAAAATAATCGGGTTGTCGGGTAAACAATATATACAACAGCGTGATGACGAAATACAAAATAATAACGAGTTTGTACAAAAAAAATTATTTAAAATTTCAAAAAATTAGATACCCAATAAGCTGCAACCAACTGCTAACAATGAAGCAGCCTGCTATTCCTTCCCTATCACCAATACGCTAAAACTACCCGGTATTAAAGCAGGCCTTTTCCCGGGTATCATTTTGTTATCTATTACTGCTGCGGGTAGAAAAACATGGTGCAGCTTTTCGCTAACTGCAATTGTTCTTGCGGTTTTCATAGTATTGAAGGTGTTGAGTATTGCATAATTATTAGCTGAAATAATTGTCAGGGTTCCATCTTATCCGTTTGAGGTATATACCTGCAGCCAGATTTTTCAAGTGCCACACCATCACATCAGGCACCAATGGGCATTATTTTTTTAGCAATGCCATTAGAAACATCTGCAACAGCCAACATTTTATTACCGCATCGGGCAAACAAAGTATAGGTTGCTGCATCATATACCAGTCCGGCAGGCTCCTCTGCCGGTGCAATACTCCAATGTGTCATCACTTCATGGGTAACACTACTTATTTTTATTATTTCATTCTTTTCTTCAATATTAATATACACATTCCCTTCTTCATCAGCCACTGCCGTTTCAGGTTTGCCACTTACCGGAATAGTAGCTACAACATTATTGGTAAATGGATCAATTACAGAAATATCCTTACTACGACCATTACAAGTATATATTTTACGGTTAACGCCATTGTAAAAAATTGCATCCGGATTTTCGCCGGTAGCAATTGAATTTTCTACTACCAATGAATGCAAATTAAATATATATACATTATTTAGTCTGAAGTTACTGGTAAAACCTTTATTTAATATATCCACAAAGGCAACACCATGCCCCCCAATAGTATGCGGAATAATGCCTGCAGGGTTGCCCGTTAGGGTATTTAACACATTTACTTGCAAACCATGCGCTACGAATAACCTTTGCGTGGCTTCGTGAACAGCAATATAATCCCATCCATCCGAACTTTTTATCGGATACGCTTTGAGTATTTTTAAATTAGTTGGTTGCGCAATAGAAGTGTTAATAATAACTAACAGGAAAATGACAATACCTCCTAATTTTACAAAAAAAATAGTTTTTTGGGAAGAAAAAACAAAAGATAAATACATATTTTGTAATTTGTTGTAAAATTCAGATATTATTATCGATTTTACGAATTCATTTTAAAAAACCGGATTAAATTTTTATAACTCTGTAACTATTGTAAGTTTTAAAATTTATTTTATTTTCGTGTGAATATGAAAAAAATTGAATTAGAAATTGTTGCTTTATCTCACAGCATTACTCAAACTCATTCGTATGCAGTTGTTTTAGGCGAAGTAAATGGCTTGCGCAGGCTTCCTATTGTAATTGGAGGTTTTGAGGCTCAGGCTATTGCGGTTGCATTGGAACACATGAAACCCAGCCGCCCTTTAACGCACGACCTCATGAAGAATTTCATGAATGCATTTAATATTGAACTGCAGGAAGTAATTATCAACGACTTACAGGAAGGAATTTTTTATTCCAATCTGGTATGTTTTACCGAACATGATACCGTTGAAATTGACAGCAGAACCAGTGATGCACTGGCATTAGCCGTTCGCTTTGGTTGCCCTATTTATACTTATGAACATATCTTACAAAATGCAGGTATTTTAATGGATGAAACAGCATCTGAACCTAAAAAAATGGAAGCAGTTGGCGTAGAAGACCACATGGTAGTAACTGATTCTGATTTAGCTAAAATGGGTTTGGAAGAATTACACCGTTTACTGCAAGAAGTATTAGACCACGAAGACTATATCAGAGCCATCGCTATTCGTGATGAAATCAACAAAAGAAAATAATGGCCATCAATAATTGCACCTAAACAAAAACGAAATCAATGGTTGTTTTTCCAAATTGTAAAATCAATTTAGGTTTATACATTACAAAAAAAAGGGAAGACGGCTTTCATGATATTGCTACTATTTTTTATCCTGTTCAATGGCAGGATGCGCTGGAAATCATTCCTGCCAATCCTGATGCGCATACCACTATTCAATTTTCAGGTTCGGGATTACCCATACCCGGTAATCCCGAAAACAATTTATGCATCAAAGCTTACACGTTATTAAAGAAAGATTTTCCGAATATTCCCTCCATTCAATTGCATTTACACAAGGCCATACCAATGGGTGCCGGCTTAGGTGGGGGAAGCTCAGATGCAGCAACAGTATTAACAATGCTGAATCAATATTTTGAACTAAAAATTCCGGAACAACAGTTAAGTAAATTTGCTCTACAATTAGGTAGCGACTGTCCTTTTTTTATTTTAAATCAACCCGCTATTGCAACCGGAAGAGGAGAAAATCTAAAGCCCATTGAAATAAATTTAGAAAATTATCAATTTGTTTTATTGTATCCTTCCATCCATATCAGTACTGCATGGGCATTTCAGCAAATAACACCACAAATGCCAAAAACTGACTTGCGGTACGCCATTCATCAACCTATTGAAATATGGCCGACACTACTCTTTAATCAATTTGAATTACCTGTTTTTGCCGCTTATCCGCAATTAGCTCAGTTAAAAATGGAATTGTACCATCAGGGTGCATTATATGCAGCTATGAGTGGTAGTGGCAGCACCATTTATGGAATATTTAAAAAAGGAAATATTCCAAAACTCAATATTCCGGAAAATACCTTGTTGAAAATTGTTTAATTTTTATTCAAAAAATAGTTTTGGCAATGAATATAGGGTTTGAAGTGACTGTTTATCCCCATCAATAGTAGCATACCATTCATAGCCAATACTTTGCATTAATCTGATTGTTTATGAAAAAAATAATTTTAGCTATTTATTCTATATATGCACTCCTTATTTTTATTCTACTTATGTTTATTGCGTTTCCATTCATTGCTATGGCACCTTTTTTTTATATAGAAGGCGGAAATACTGTGTATATAATAGCTAAAGTTTGGGGTAAAATCTGGTATATATGCATAGGCCTGATGCATAAAAACTATTTTGAATCAATTCCGGATAAAAACAGGCAGTATATTTTTGTTGCCAATCATTCCTCCTACATGGATATTCCTGCATTGGTGCGGTGTATGCAACAACCTTACAGGGTTTTAGGAAAATATGAAATGGTTAAAATTCCGGTTTTTGGCTTTATTTATAAATGTGCAGTAATATTGGTAGAGAGAAGCAGTGCAGAAAAAAGAGCCAAAAGCTTTCAGGAATTGAAACAGGCATTGGCTAAAGGCTTGTCTATTTTTATTTTTCCGGAAGGGACTTTTAACGAAACGGGAAAGCCTTTGAAAAATTTTTATGATGGTGCTTTTAGAATAGCCATTGAAACACAAACCCCCATTCAGCCAATTATTTTTTTAGACACTATCAAAAGATTACCACCCGGGCATTTATTACAATTAACCCCCGGTAAAAGCAGGGCTGTTTTTCTTAAACCAATTGCTGTAAACAATTTTACACATGCAAGTGATATTGGTGCATTAAAAAAATTAGTGTATCAGGAAATGGAATCTGCACTAATACAATATAGCACCCAAACAAGATTGTTATCATCCTAAAATGACAGAAATGAATTAACTTTAACAGATAATGAGGCTTTATTTTTGTTGAAATGCTAAAAGCGGCAGCAACTAATAACATGAACGAAATTGTATTATCGAATAACCTTCCTTTTTCTTCTACCCTATTGGTTTATTGCGAAGTAATTATACCCATAAATTTACCTAACACTTACACATGGGAAGTTCCGGAACACCTGCAAAAAAATATTCAACCTGGCATACGCGTAGAAGTTTTGCTTCGCAATAAAAAATATGCAGGCATTGTAAAAAAAATCCATCATCAAAAGCCGGAATTATTCCAGCCTAAACCCATTATCAATATTTTAGACGATAGCCCCATACTATATCCTGTTCAACTGCAATTTTGGGAATGGATGGCACAATATTATTTGTGTAGCGAAGGGGAAGTAATGCAGGCTGCATTACCCGCACATTTAAAATTAAGCGGCGAGAGTATTGTATTATGGAATGATGGTTTTGAGATAGATAGTATACTGCTAACTGACGATGAGTTTTTAGTTGCCGAAGCTTTGGAAATTAGAAAAGAATTGCGCTTACAAGAAATACAACAAATTCTTTCCTCTAATCATGTGTATCCTGTCATCAAAAAACTGATTGATAAAAAAGCCTGTTTTATTTGGGAATCGTTACAGGAAAAATACCGGCATAAAACCGAAACCTTTATTACACTTCAACCACCATACCATACAGAAGCTGAATTGGAAAAACTGTTGAATGAGTGGACTAAAGCCCCTAAACAATTGGAGTTACTGTTGGCATATCTGCATTTATCTAAAACAGAAGGAGAAGTTACCCAAAATAATTTACTCAAAAAATCAGGTGCTTCTGCAGTTCAGTTAAAAGGGTTAATAGAGAAGGGAATTATTCAGGTACAAAAAAGATCAGTAGACAGAATCAGACAATTACCGCAAACCATTCATATAGATTTTGCATTATCTATTTCCCAACAACAGGCGCTACATTCAATTAAAAAAAACTGGGAAGAAAAACAGGTTTGTTTATTGTATGGTGTTACTGCAAGTGGAAAAACGCAAATTTATATTCAATTAATCAAAGAAGCCATTGATGCCGGCAAACAGGTTTTGTACTTACTTCCTGAAATTGCACTAACCGCACAAATTATCAGAAGGCTGCAAATCAATTTAGGCGGATATATTTCAGTTTATCATTCAAAATTTAATGCCAATGAAAGAGTAGAAATATGGAATAAAGTAAATACCGGTGAAATTGCAGTGGTATTAGGTGCCAGATCATCACTCATGTTACCATTTAAAAATTTAGGTTTAGTAATTGTTGATGAAGAGCAGGATAGCAGTTTTAAACAACAAGATCCTGCACCAAGATATCAGACAAGAGATGCAGCCATATTCTTTGCATCATTATGTAATGCAAAAGTATTGTTGGGAAGCGCTACCCCATCTGTTGAAACGTATTATAATTGCAAACAGGGAAAATATGGTTTAGTTGAGTTATTGGAAAGATTTGGTGAAGTAGCCTTACCCAAAATTGAAATTATTGATATTAAAAAAGCAATGGCTGCACAAAAGGGCAAAGTAGCATTGAGTGAAGCACTAATCACCCAATTGCAACAAACCCTTCACGAAAAAAAACAAGCTATTATTTTTCAAAACCGGAGAGGATATTCACCTTATTTTATGTGTCAGACTTGTGGTTGGATACCGCAATGTAAACACTGTGCCGTTACCCTTACCTATCATAAAGCCAAAAACACATTGGTATGCCATTATTGCGGAAGTAATTATCCCGTTATGCAAACCTGTGTGGTATGTGGAAGCCATACATTTACACAGAAAAATTTTGGAACGGAAAAGATAGAAGAAATGCTGGCAGAAATTTTACCTAATGCCAGAATTGCCAGAATGGATTTGGATGCTGTTAAAGGGAAAAACGATCACGATACACTCATTAAACAATTTGAACAGCACAAAATTGATATTTTAGTAGGAACACAAATGGTGGTAAAAGGATTAGATTTTGAAAACGTACAATTGGTAGGTATTATTGATGCAGATAGTATCTTAAACTTTACCGATTTTCGGGTAAATGAACGTGCCTTTCAATTAATGGAGCAGGTTAGCGGCCGCTCAGGGCGAAAGGATGGTAACGGTATAGTATTGGTGCAGGTTAGCAACACCCGTCATCCTGTATTACATTTTGTACATCAGCACAAATATGAAGCTTTATATGAGTTTGAGATGGAAAGCAGGAAAGCCTATCACTATCCTCCCTTTTCAAGATTAATTAAACTCATATTCAAACACAAAGACAAACTTACAGCACAACAAGCTTCCTTTGCCATGCTGCAATTATTAGACCCTGCTTTTCATCCCTACATCAACGGGCCGGCAGTACCCGTAATTGAAAGGATTAGGAACCAATATATTTGGGAAATTTTATTAAAGCTACCAAAAAATTCAACAATTATTTCAAAATGCAAACATGCCATTATGCAATATTCCAACAACATTAAAACACAAAAACAATTTAGAAGCGTACAAATTATTGTAGATGTAGATCCATATTAACTAACACTATCCAATGCAACACTCATCACAATAACGAAAGCATTGACTAACTTAAAAATACATTAAAGCCGATAATATGGAAATAGGATGGGCAATGTAGAAAATGCGGAATACTTTTACAACTTTTTAAAGCCATACTAAAAACCCTTACCAAATGATTAAAGCTGTATTTATTGATATTGATGGTACTTTATTAAGAAGCGACCATACCGTTAGTAACCTCACTATTCAAACCATTAAACAACTACAAGAAAAAAATGTATTGGTAGTATTGGCTTCTGCAAGGCCATTGCATGGCATTTTACCCATTAGCAAAACAGTTGGTTTAGAAACAGCGCCTACCATCAGTTTAAATGGATCTTACATTGCGCAAAATAATAAAGTTATATTCAAATCGGCTATTCCTACAGATATTACAATGGCATTACACAAATCGGTATTACCTTACGGTATAACAACTATTTATTATCAGGAAAATAAATGGTTTGCAGAAGCAGCATCTCAGTATACATTTAACGAACAAAAAATTACTGATGTTCCGGTAACTATTCAGCCTTTGGCACAAACCATTGAACAATGGAACCAGGAAAACACCGGCCCCAATAAAATTATGATGATTGCTGATGCAGATACCATACAAATTATGCAGAAAGCATTAGAACCCTTATTTGGCAAAACCTTAAATATGTTAACTTCTAAACCTATTTTTCTGGAAGCGATGCAAAAAGATGCTTCTAAAGCAAAAGCAGTAGCGCAGCTAATTCAGGAATACCATATTACAACTGATGAAATTATTACCATTGGCGATAACTTTAATGACATGGAAATGATTGGTATGGCCGGAACAGGAGTTGCTATGGGCAATGCACCCGATGCAGTTAAATCGGTTGCAAAATATGTTACTGATACCAACAATAATGATGGCGTAGCTAAAGCCATACAACATTTTTTAAAACAATGGTTTTAAACTGAATAAACAATTTCAAACCATTCTTTCTTATGCAACTCAACCACAATATCTCATTACAAAAGTATAACACATTTGGTATTGAAGCATTCGCGGAAAATTTTGCCATTATTGAAACATCGGATGATATTACCACGCTATCTGAATTAACCAGGCAATATGAACAATGGCATGTTTTAGGTGGTGGCAGTAATATATTATTAACTGACAATTTAAATGGACTAACCATTTATAACCAACTGAAAGGAATTACCATTATTGAAGAAAATGATACTACTGTTTTGGTGAAAGCTTTTGCCGGAGAAAAATGGAATGATTTGGTGCAATTTTGTTTGCAACACAATTTTGCAGGAGTAGAAAATTTAAGTTTAATTCCCGGAAGTGTAGGCGCAGCACCCATTCAAAATATTGGTGCATATGGAGTTGAGTTGAAGAATGTATTAGAAACAGTAGAAGCTTACCGTTTAGATGAACACAAAACTGAAATTTTTTCGAATAAAGATTGCAATTTTGGCTATAGAGATAGTGTTTTTAAACAATCATTTAAAAATCGCATCATCATTGTTGCTATTAAGCTGCGGTTAAGTAAAATACCCAAATTAGTGATAGGTTATGGAACATTGCAGCAGCAATTAGAAAAAACGGGAATTTCAAAACCCACTATTCAACAAGTGGCTGAAGCTGTCAATATTATACGAACAAGCAAATTGCCCGATCCTGCTAAAATTGGTAATGCGGGTAGTTTCTTTAAAAATCCCACTATATCAAAATTCAGGTTACATGTATTGAGTGAGCAATATGCCGATATTCCCGGGTTTACTTTGAATGAGATGAATTTTAAAATTTCTGCTGCATGGCTCATTGAACAATCCGGCTGGAAAGGCAAAAGGGAAGGAAATGTTGGCTGCAATCCTTTACAACCCTTAGTAATTGTAAATTATGGCGGTGCAACAGGAAAAGAAGTGTACGATTTTTCTGAAAAAATTGTGCAATCAGTAAAACAAAAATTTGGTATTGAATTAGAGCGGGAAGTGAATATTTGGTAAAAATTTACCGAATTACTAACACCGACCCTGAACGTAAGGGTGTTCCATTTTTGAGATTGATGATATAATAGTAAGTTCCTATCGGTACCGGCTTTTCGTTAATAGTTCCATCCCAGGGTTTGCCGTAACCTATTGAATGGAATATCATTTGTCCGTTTCTATCAAACACACTCACATCTGCTGTAGGATAGGTATACAAATCTTTTATTTCCCAAAAATCATTAATTCCATCACCATTTGGTGAAAAGGCATTGGGTACGCTTATTTTATTGTATACCCTTATAAAAGTTTTACTATCAGATTCTCCACAACCCTGTTGCGATATTACATGCAAAACATAAGTTGTATCAAAAGTTGGATAAACAAACGGATCGAGAATATTGGGATTAGAAATATTATAATTGGGTGTCCAGAAGTATTGAATATCATCCCCTGCAGCACTCCCATTCAGTTGTACCTGATCACCTTCAAAAATAGTAAAACTTTTACCTGCATTCGCTTTCGGCAAGTGTAAAACATTCATCATAACACTGTC
>JAKAKY010000190.1 GCA_021824365.1 Bacteroidota bacterium
TTTAAAATGGTAAAAGCTTTGGTGTCTTTACTTTGCAGGTATGTATTTAAATTTTTGAGGGCTGTAACATCCCAACTCAAAGTTTCAGGTGCAATGGTTTGCCATGTGCTGCTATTCAATGGCGGAAAGTATAAACTATTCTGAATAACTACCGGTAACCGGCTTTTCATTTTTTTTGTGGCATCCTGTTGCAATTAACAGGCATAGCATAGTAGTTGATAATCCTAAATTTATTTTCATATACCGCAGCATTGCCCGGGTTTGACTGTAATGTAATAAAAACATTTAATTTTTACCCTTGATAGAAATATATTTTATTTATCTGAATGCATTCAGATAATAATGGCCATATTACACGCAAACAAAATTGATGGATATCAAATAAACAGGCCACTGCATTAAAACTGAATTCATTTTTCGCTTTACCTCATACCTTCGGTAGGTAACCACTGCACCTGCTATGTTGCAATATTGCTTAATTATTTTATTAGTGATGCTATGCATGAATAATTTGGTAGCGCAAAAAAAGAATGCTGCTTATCGGTACACCATGCATAAAATTCATACACCTATAAAAATTGATGGTGTAATGGATGAGCCTGCGTGGCAACAGGCACAGGTAGCCAACAACTTTTTTATGGTATTACCTATGGATACCAGTTTAGCCCATGTTAAAACGGAAGTGCGCATGGTATACGACAATCATAATATTTATATATCGGCCATTTGTTTTAGTAAGGAGAAAGGCCCTAATATGGTTGAGTCATTGCATCGCGATTTTAATTTTCAGAAAAATGATAATTTCATTTTATTTCTAGATCCTTTTGATGATCAAACCAACGGATTTACATTTGGCGCTAATGCTGAAGGTGCTCAGTGGGATGGATCTATGTATGAAGGAGGGAGAGTGGATTTGAATTGGGATAATAAATGGATTTCGGCAGTAAAAAATTATAAAGGCCGTTGGATCTTTGAAGCAGCTATTCCCTTTAAAAGTATTCGCTATAAAAATGGTATTAAAGAATGGGGTATTAACTTTAGCAGAAATGATTTAAAAGCAGCAGAAAAATCAAGCTGGACACCCATTCCCCGCCAGTTTCCTACTGCATCACTTGCTTATACCGGTATTCTTGAATTAGATTCGGCAGCACCTTTGTATAAAAAAAACATTTCTATTATTCCTTATACATTAACGAACTGGCAGAAAGATTATACCAACAATAATAGTGGCGCATTAAGCCAGCATTTTGGGTTAGATGCCAAAATATCGGTAACGCCTGCACTGAATTTGGATCTTACCATACATCCCGATTTTTCACAAGTAGAAGTTGATCAACAGGTAACCAATTTAAGCAGGTTTGAATTGTTTTTCCCGGAGAAAAGACAATTTTTTTTAGAAAATAGTGATTTGTTTGGTGATTTTGGTTTTAGTGCTATTCAACCTTTTTTTTCCAGACGAATTGGTTTAGATGCACTCATTAATGCAGGCGCCCGATTAAGCGGTAAATTGAATAAAGACTGGCGTATTGGTGCGATGGATATGGAAACACAACAATTGCCCGGTGTATATCTTCCCAATCAAAATTTTGCAGTAGTTTCATTGCAACGTCGTGTTTTCCAACGGTCAAGCATTGGTGTAATGTATGTTGATAAAACTGCTATCAACTATCATCCGGGTAATGATACAACAAAGCCAATTTATTCGTTGTATAACCGCAATTTTGGATTACAGTATAATTTAGCTTCTCCTAATAATGTGTGGACAGGTAAAACCTTTGTGCTTAAATCATTTAGTCCCGGTAAATCGGGTGATGATATATCAAATGCCGCTATTCTTACTTATAATAGCCGTAAATGGAATGTAATTGGTGAATATGAATTTGTTGGTAAAAATTATACTGCTGAAACAGGGTATGTTCCCCGAACCGGTTATGTTCGGTTTAATCCACAAATAATACGCTATTTTTTTCCGAAGGGTGGTAACATTTTAAGTCATGGTCCACAATTTAACCTATCTTACTACTTCGATGAAAAGATGCATCAAACCGATTATGAAAATAGTTTTCTCTATCTCATTACATTTCGCAATCGCCTAAGTATAGATGTGTATGCAGCGCATGATTATGTGGAACTGCTACAGCCTTTTGATCCCACCAATACAGGTAAAGATTCTTTGGCTATAGGCTCTATACACAAATGGAGTACAGTTGGGTTTGATATTAATTCGCAACCGCAAAAATTATTTACCTATGCTTTTTCGGTTCGCTATGGTGGGTATTATGCATCCGGAACACATTTTGCCATTAATTCAACCATTGGTTACCGATTTCAGCCATATGTTAATATGAATATGAACTTTAGTTACAATTATTTGCAATTACCTGCCCCCTGGGGCAATACACCCTTTTATTTAGTAGGGCCACGTATTGATGTTACTTTCACCAATAATCTCTACTTCACCACTTATGTGCAATATAACAATCAGTTGAAGAACCTGAATATTAACAGCCGATTGCAGTGGCGTTACAAACCTGCCTCCGATTTATTTTTGGTATATACCGATAATTATTTTCCTGCACCTTTTATGGTTAAAAATAGAGAATTGGCTTTAAAATTTAACTACTGGTGGAATTTGTAACCTGCCTGTCGTGTTTATCAATTACAATAAATTCTTCAACACCTTCCACACATTTACTGCCACTATTTTAGCACCTGCTGCATTGGGGTGTATACCATCGTTCTGGTTCAGGGCAGGGTTACCACCTACCCCTGCTAATAAAAATGGGATGAGTACAATGTGATTTTTAGCAGCTAATTTTGGATAAATGCCTTCAAAAGTATGGGTATAGCTTTGCCCCAAGTTAGGCGGTAATTGCATGCCTGCCAACACAATGATAGCATTGGGATATTTCGCTTTTACCCGATCAATGATAACTTGTAAGTTTTTTTCTGTATCAGTTAAAGAGATGCCCCGTAAACCATCATTGCCACCTAATTCTAATACAAAAATATCTAATGGCTGCCGCAAAATCCAGTCAATACGGGACAGGCCACCTGCTGTTGTTTCGCCACTTACCCCTGCATTTACCACCTGCCAGGGTAAATGTAAACTATCTATTTTTTGTTGTATTAATGCGGGGAAAGCCTGTGCAGGCTCTAAACCATAACCTGCAGTTAAACTATTTCCAAAAAACACAATCGATTTTTGTGTAGGGGTAACCGATTGTGGTGCAACTTCTTGCACAGCATTTTGTTGTGTTTGTTTGTTTTCTGGCTTGTTACCGCAAGCGATGATTCCAAACATTAAAACTAATTGAATGTAAAACCATATCTTTTTCATAAAGTTGTGTCTATAGTTCATTGTAATGTTCATTTACATGCAGAGTGTCTGTAATTTTATTACCCCTCTTTGCAATCGTTCAGTACAGGTTAATTTACAACTACTGTTCATTGATTAAATTGTGGAAGCAAGTTAAATCAAAAATCATGGAAACCATCCTACAATTGCATCAAGTTGGTAAAACGTATAAAAGCGGCAATCAAATATTAACAGTATTAGAACAGATTGATTTTTCAGTAGAAGCGGGTACCACATTATCCATTGTTGGCCCTTCCGGTAGTGGTAAAACAACGCTATTGGGTTTGTGTGCCGGACTTGACAGGCCCTCTACAGGTAGTATTGTATTACAACAAAAGCCGCTTGAACAATTAGATGAAGATGCATTAGCTGCCATCAGAAATCATTATGTTGGTTTTATTTTTCAAAACTTTCAGTTAATACCCACCTTAACTGCTTTAGAAAATGTGATGGTTCCTTTAGAATTAAGAGGAGAAAAGCAGGTGAAGAAGCGCTCATTGGCGTTATTAGATAAAGTTGGGTTGGCCGATAGAAGTCATCATTATCCTGCACAATTAAGTGGTGGTGAACAACAGCGTATAGCCATTGCCCGTGCTTTTGCCAATCAGCCTGCTATCTTATTTGCCGATGAACCTACCGGTAATTTAGATGCCGAAAACAGTGAAATAATTGTGAACCTGATTTTTAATTTAAATAAAGAATCTGGAACCACTTTAGTGTTGGTAACGCATGATGTTGAATTGGCATCAAAAACCCAACGAATTATTCGGCTGAAAGGCGGAAAGATGGAATCAGACAGGATTACAGCAATGGCTATACGTTAATACAATTGTTTTAAAGTAGCATAGATGCCTCTTCATCTTCAATTATGAATCAAATGAACCAACCCATACAAACGCATCCTCCCTATACAATAAAATTTCGGTTAGGCTGGTTATTGCAAATGGCCTGGCGCGATAGCAGGCGAAGCCGTTCCAGATTATTGTTGTTTATTTCTTCAGTAATTGTGGGTATTGCTGCATTGGTAGCCATATATTCATTGGGTAATAATTTGAATGATGCCATCAATAATCAGGCTGCAGCTTTATTAGGAGCTGATGTTAAAATAACTTCCAATCAACCACTCACGCCCACAATGCAACATTTGGTTGATTCTCTACACCAACATAGCAACTATTCTGAAGAAAAAAATTTTGCATCAATGGTGTTGTTTAAAAAAAATGGTGGTACCCGATTGGTACAGGTAAGGGCCTTACAAGGTAATTTTCCATATTATGGTGCATTAGAAACCGAACCTATAGTTGCCGGTATGGCTTTTCGTACCCAACAGCAGGCATTGGTAGATGCTACTTTAATGTTGCAGTTTGGTGCACAGGTGGGCGATTCTATACAAATAGGTAATGTTCCTTTTCAAATTGCCGGTAAATTATTAAATGCACCCGGTCAAACAGGCTTTTCTGCCGCTATAGCCCCCATTGTTTATATACCCTTACAATATGTTCAACAAACAGGTTTGCTACAGAAAGGCAGTCGCGTTAGTTACCAATTTTATTTTCATTTGAATACAACGAACGGTATTGATAAATGGGCTACATCCTTGCGGCCAATACTGGAAGCCAATGATTGTACTATTGAAACCATTGAAACACAAAAAGAAAGTACAGGCCGCACCTTTGCCGATCTTACTAGCTTTTTATCATTAGTGGGTTTTATGGCCTTATTGTTGGGTTGTATCGGCGTAGCTGGTGCCGTGCATGTGTATGTAAAAGAAAAAATAAATACCATAGCCGTGTTGCGTTGTTTGGGTGTAAAAGCATCGCAGGCATTTGCTGTTTTTCTCATCCAAATTATGGGTATTGGATTAGTGGGTGCTATGTTGGGTGCAGTTTTGGGTATTGGTATACAAC
>JAKAKY010000022.1 GCA_021824365.1 Bacteroidota bacterium
GTAAATTTGATATAGGAAAAATAACAACAATTTTTAAATTGAAATATTTGATTTACCCATGTTGAATTAAAAAAGACTGTAAGCATGATTGCCAACAGTTTCTAATTATTAGAATAAAAAGGTATTCTATTTCTTCTTTTGTGTTCTTTCTTTTAAGTCCTGTACTTTTTTCTGCGATTCCATCATTTGCTCATAACGTTCCTGCCATTTGCTTTTGGTTTTAGCTTTTGGCGATTTACGTTTTTGATCAATTTTTGCTAAAATTTTGTCATGGTCAATAATCTTCTTTTGAATAATCAATTGCAAGATTAAAGTAACTGTATTAGATACGGTATAATACCAGGTTAATGCTGATGGCATACCATTAAAGAAAAACAGCATCATGAATGGGAAAATATAAGGCATGTATTTTAATGCCGGATTATCCTGAGTGGGTGTTGATGCCATATTGTAAATGGAAATCAGAAAACTGGTTAATACCGCTGTAATGGTAAATAAACTAATATGATCTCCAAAATTAAATGGCAAACTAAATGGTAGTCTGGCAATTACATCGTAAGACGACAAATCTTTACTCCATAAAAAAGGTTGTCCCCGTAATGCGATATTAGAGTTAAAGAAACTATACAATGCAAAGAATATGGGAATTTGCAAAACCGCAGGTATACAACCACCCAATGGGTTAACACCCGCTTCTCTGTATAACTTCATTTGCTCCATAGCAAAACCCTGTTGATCGGAGCCGAATTTTTGTTTCAATGCATCTAACTCAGGCTTTAAAACTTTCATTTTAGCACCACTTAAATAGCTGCTATAGGTTAAGGGTGAGGTAATTAAGCGTATGAAAAGTGTTAATAAGAAAATAACCCAGCCATAATTTGTAATAAAACCGGCAAAGAAATTAAATACCGGCATAATTACATATAAGTTGATAGGCCTTACAAATGCATAAAGGCTTCGTCCCAAATTTACAATCTGATCCATGCCCTTTGCTTCTTTTTTCAAAATGTCATATTCATTGGGGCCATAGTATAGTTGCATTGGAATTACAACTGAAGCATCAGTAGGCACTTTTAAATACAGGTTAGCAGTACTTTTAAATAAAGTTTTAGAAGAATCGTCCGTTTCTCTTTTCCATTTTACTTCTCCTCTGCTAAAATTGTTCTTTGCTATCAGTGTTACATTGAAAAATTGTTGCACATTAGAAAACCAGGATACCGGCTTCTCAAATTGATGGTTTTCTTTAGAAGAGATATAATCAAAATTATTGCCCTCATAAAAACATAAATTACTCGTTATTCTTTCATAGTGGGCCGAACGTTCCATTTGTTGCGCATGATCAACCCATAAAAAATTCATTTCATTACCGGTTAATAACCTATTGGCGCCATGCATGGTGATATTCCAATTCACCATATAATTGTTTGGCTGAATTAAAAAACTATGTACAATACTTTGCCCCGATGCATCAGTTAAAGTATATTGAATGGCTTGTGAACCATCAGGGTTTTTGGTAATAGCAGAGGGTGTAAAATATAAATTATTGGTATTAGCAGCGCTATTATTTCCTGTATTAATGTTGTAGCCCAAAGTATCTTGTTCAGAACCAAGTGTTACCGGTTGGCCATTATAAGATTTATATTTTTTTAGAATAACAAATTCAATTCTTCCTCCTTTATTGGAGAATACAATTTTCATTACATCATTCTCAACTGTATCCAATGCTACTGCACCAATAGCGGCATTCACAAAATTACCTGCAGTGGATAATTTAATGAGTGAATCCTGCCTTAATGAATCTTTTACAATGGCTTCCGGATTTTGTGTTTGCCGAATGGCATTTACCCTTGCAATAGAATCCTGCACCTGTTTTTGTTGTTTCAACATTTCTTGTTGAGACTGATTATTATACCAAAAAAAGCCAAAAAATAAAATTGCTAACAAGCCAAAACCAATAATCGTATTCTTGTCAAAATTCATATTGAAAAAATATTGAGGGGCAAAGGTAGGGATTGGCAACTGAATGCGTTAAGGCGAATGTCCAAATATTCATGGAATGCCTAATTACAGCCATAATTGACAATTTTGGCACCCGTCAAACTGAAAATTATCTTTTGTACTGTAAGCTTACCTGGGGGCCGGGAGGGCAATATTGCTGCAAATACCGGGTATATAAATGAATGAGGTGCTCCCGGGTACCCGGCCCTTCAGAAATACTGTGGGTACGATTAGGATAGCTCATCATATCAAACTGCTTACCGTCTTTCACCAATTCATTTACAAGTAGTTCCATATTTTGATAATGCACATTATCATCGCCGGTGCCATGAATCAGTAATAAATGTCCCTGTAAATTCTTAGCATAAGTAATTGGGGAACCGGCTTTAAAATCGGCACTATCTTCCTGTGGCAGACCCATATATCTTTCCTGGTAAATATTATCATAGGTAAACTGGCTGGCAACACCTGCTATTGCAATACCGGTTTTATAAATATTGGGATATTGAAACATTAAATTTTGGGTTGCTGAACCACCACCGCTCCAGCCCCAAACTGCAATTCGGGAAGTATCTACATATGGTAGTTGCAAAATTTGTTTAGCAGCATCGGCCTGATCGCTAATATTTAATCGTCCAATTTTTCTATAAATACATTTACGCCATTCGCGGCCTTTTGGTACAGGAGTACCTCTGTTATCAATAGAAATATAGATATACCCATCTTTTGCCATATCACCGTTATACAAAAAATTGTAAGCAATGCCGTACTCATCTTTTACATTTTGACCCCAGGGTTCAGTGTACACATAAAACACAACCGGATATTTTTTGGTGGAATCGAAATGTTCGGGCATTACTTTCCATCCATCCATTTCAATACCATCCCTATTTTTGATTTGAAAGAATTGCACATTGGAAGATGCAGGATTGGCTTTTTCAATAGCAGCATTCACCAAATTGCCATCTAACCCCTGATGACTGGGTAAAGCAATCCATTCGCGTACATAAGGTGTGTAATGATTTGAAAATATGTGTTCCGCAAATAAGGCAGCAGGTGAAAGGGCGTACTCATGAAACCCATTTTGGTTTTGGGGTGATAGGCGCTCAGGATTTCCGGTTCCATCTAATTTTGTTCGGTATAAATATTTTTGGGTGGCATTAAAAGGAGAGGCTAAAAAATAGATGTATCCATTTTTCTGATCGATTGCATTAATACCCATTACATCAAAATTGCCATGTGTAATTTTTGTTTCGGCTTTTCCATCTTTACTAACACTGTACAAATGGCGCCATCCATCTTTTTCACTGACCCACAAAAAGGCCTTACCGTTATTGAGCCATTCCCATCCCCCGTAAGCATAATCTTCATCCCACAATGCTAAAATATCAATCCATGCACTATCCGTTTCATGATAGATAGTTTTAGGTTGTCCTGTTTTTATATTACAAAGCAAAATATCTGAAATATTTTGTTTTCTGTTCAGGTGTTGTAGTATCAATTCATTATTATCAGACCATTCCATCCTGGGAACGTATGATTGCAGTACCGGATCAGTAGGTATTTGCATCCATCTAATTTTGGCAGAAGCAATTTCAACCACCCCAATTTTAAAGGGGGATGGTGCTTTGCCTGCAATAGGATATCCCACCGGTTTTATGAACGGATAGCAGGAATCGGTATTATTAATCATTAAATAATTAGGTGTATTTTTTGCATTAATTTGCCAATAAGCAATTTTATTTCCATCAGGGCTCCATCGAAAACCATCTCTGCAAAAAAATTCTTCTTCATAAGCCCAATCGAAAGTGCCATTAATCAAGAATTGATTGCCATCAGTTGTAAGTGCTTTAATTGCATTTGTATTCACATCTTCCACATAAATATTATGTTCACTTACGTATGCTACTTTATTGCCATCGGGCGAAAATTTGGCAAACATGAGTGATGATGCCGGTTTACCTTTACCTATTTGTGTTATTTTTTTATTGATGAGGTTCAATATCCAATAATCGCCCCTGGTATCATAACGCCATACTTTTTTTGAGTGGGTATATATTAATAATTTTTTTTCATCATTACTAAAGAAGAAATTGCGCACAGGTAGTGGTTGTGTTTCACCGGCAGGTGTTAATTCAGCAGCACTCACTAAAATACTACTTTGCATATCGGGGAAGTGGGTAACAATGATATTGTTATCCCGTACCGTAAAAATAGCATCTCCTGCTTTATTCCAATAAATGCCATGTGGAGGTTGTGCTACAACATGGAGTGTAATAAAAACAAACAGGCATGATAAAAAAGCTTTCATATACCATCAATTTTAGTTGGAATAATATCAACAACCGGCTTTTACGCAACAATATAAAGATATTCGTTGAAATAGATTTTGATTTTAAATATCCATTAAAAAAAACAGGCCATCTGTTGTAACAAATAGCCCGTTTAGTTATTCAGTTTCAATCTTAATTATATCAATGCATCTTGCACTGCAGGTGAATTTAACCTCATTTGTTTTTTGGCTTCATGGTATTTTTTTACTGCCTTTACAAAATGAACAAATAATGGTGCAGGTCGCTCAACCGTACTTTTTAGTTCGGGATGGTATTGCACTCCAATAAAGAAGGGATGGGCCGGAAGCTCTACAATTTCTACCAGTCCAGTTTCAGGATTTATACCACTTGCAACCATGCTATTCTGCTCAAATAATGCCTTGTAGGCATTATTAAATTCATACCGATGCCTATGCCTTTCACTTATTAAAGTTTGTTTATAAATATCGAAAGCCAATGTTCCTTCTTTGATGCTGCAAGGATAGGCCCCTAACCGCATGGTACCACCTTTTAAAGTAATTTGTTTTTGTTCTTCCATTAAATTAATAACCGGATTGGGCGTATTGGGATCCATTTCCAAAGAATGGGCATCTTTAATATTCAGTACATTTCTGGCATATTCAATAACCGCCATTTGCATACCAAGACATATTCCAAAAAATGGCAATTTATTTTCACGGGCATATTGAACGGCAAAAATTTTACCGTCAATACCTCTATTTCCAAAACCGGGGGCAACCAATAAACCATCCAAACCTTCTAATTTTTCGGCTACATTTTCTTTTGTGATGTGTTCACTATGTACATTCACTACCTGCACTTTTACTTCGTTTACTGCGCCGGCATGAATAAAGCTTTCTAATATAGACTTGTAAGCATCCTGCAGCTCAATGTATTTACCAATGAGGCCAATGGTTACTTTTCCTTTCGGATATTTAATTTTATCTATATATGAAATCCATTCTTCTAATTTGGGTTCTTGTTTAGAAGCAATTTGTAATTTATTCATACAAATCACATCTAACTCTTCGCTCTGCATCAGCAGCGGCACTTCATAAATAGAAGCCGCATCCATTGCTTCAATAACTGCTTCTTTTTTAACATTACAGAACAAAGCAATTTTTCTTTTTATATCATCATTCAACGCTTCTTCTGTTCTGCAAACAATAATATCGGGATGCACGCCTGTTTCGCTAAGCATTTTTACGCTATGTTGCGTAGGTTTTGTTTTAAGTTCTTTAGCTGCTTTTAAATATGGAATTAAGGTTAAATGTACTACTACTACATCTTCTTCCGGTAACTCCCATTGTATTTGCCGAACCGTTTCTATAAAAGGAAGACTTTCAATATCGCCAACCGTACCACCAATTTCAGTAATTACAATATCAAACTTGCCGTTTTTGCCCAGCAATAACATTCTATGTTTTATTTCATCGGTAATATGCGGTACTACCTGAACGGTTTTTCCTAAAAAATCACCGGTTCGTTCTTTATTAATAACAGTTTGATAAATTCTGCCCGTAGTAACGTTATTGGCCTGAGAAGTATAAATATTTAAAAAGCGTTCATAATGGCCTAAATCTAAATCGGTTTCTGCACCATCTTCAGTAACAAAACACTCCCCATGCTCGTAAGGGTTCAATGTACCGGGATCAACATTAATGTATGGATCGAACTTCTGAATGGTTACTGTAAATCCACGAGCCTGCAATAATTTTGCAAGGCTGGCTGCAATAATACCCTTTCCTAAACTGCTTGTTACTCCTCCGGTAACAAATATATATTTGGCCATAAAAAATGGATGTTGTTTTAAACGTTTACCTACACTACAGCATTTCAGCAAAATAATATTACCCATAAGGAATGATTTGGCACCCCTTACTATTTAAAAAGATCAGCTTTTGTGTAACCAACAGACCTTAAGAGAATTGAAAAAAGTTGAAATGAATCACTCTTGGAGGTCGCACAAACCTACGGCAATTTTTTCTCTCTAAAAAATAGCAGTAGAAAATTTAAACAGTTCATTGTATTTTGTGTTAGCAAGCGAGAAAAATTTTAAAAAAGCCTTTTATTTCAATTTACATCAATCCAAATAATGCAAACAAAATAGCACCAATAAAAATTTTTTTACAACCCCAAAAATAGCTTTATGAAAAAACTCATAATTCTTGCCGGTACTGCCCTTGTTGCCGCAGTTTTATTAAGTGCCACCTTCAAACAAAAAAAACCGGAACCTTTAACACCTGAATGTTACATCAGTTGTTTTAATGCAGAAACACGTCAATTAATTGAGTTAGATGCTGCCAAACCGGGATTTGGTAAATTGCATCCCAATCCAATTATATTGAAAGATTTTAAAGCATTGGGAAAAACCATTCAATATACAACTGCAGGTGGCAAAATAGCTTCAGGCTATTTTATTAAAGCAAAAAATCCAACCAAAAAATGGGTATTGGTTTTTCAGGAATGGTGGGGCTTAAACGATAATATTAAAAATGAAGCCGATAAACTTTATACTGAATTAGGTGATGTAAATGTATTGGCCCCTGATATGTATGATGGAAAAGTGGCCACTACACCCGATAGTGCTATGGTGTACATGCGCAATGCCAGTGCAGACAGATTAGATGCAATTGTAAAGGGCGCTATTGCCTATGCAGGAAAGGATGCTAAAATTTATACCATTGGCTGGTGCTTTGGAGGCGGTTGGAGTTTACAAGCTGCATTATTAGCCGATAAGCAGGCAGCAGGATGTGTTATGTATTATGGCAGACCTGAAAATAATATTGAACGTTTAAAAGGGTTGAATTGTGATGTAATTGGTTTTTTTGCCAATCAGGATCAAGGTATAAATCCGGAAGTAGTTACCCGTTTTGAAGAAAATATGAAAGCGGCGGGTAAAAAATTAGCAGTTTACAGATATAACGCAGGACATGGTTTTGCCAACCCCTCTAATCCCATTTATAATAAGCAAGCTACAGAAGATGCACATACCAAAGCATTAGCTTTTTTAGAGTCTCATTAAAAATTTAAGGATAATATTTAAAAAATACCCAGCATTTTTACCGGGTATTTTTTAAATATTATAAACACTACTTGCATTTATTGTAACTCAACAATTACTGCCTGATAAGGCTCCAATGTAATGGTTTTACCGGGCACAAAAGTATTGTAATTGTTAATAAGTGGTGTTGGTTTTATTTGCAAACCTTCGGGAACATCCCAACCCACACGATCTTTACTAAAATTCAACAATACTAAAACTTTATTGGGGCCTTCGCCTCTTATATACGCATAAATTTTAGGATTATCCGGATCAAGTAACTGATATTTTCCATACACCAAAACATCTTTATGGGTTTTGCGAAGGAGTACCATTTTCTTAAAATAATTCAAACATGAATTTGGATTTTTTGCTTCATCTTCCTCATTCACGGTGGTATAATTAGGATTTACTTTAATCCATGGTGTACCCGTGGTAAAACCTGCATTAGGTGTTTTGTTCCACTGGAATGGTGTTCTGCCATTGTCTCTTGCCGATATTTTTTGTGCATTTAAAAATTCCAGAAGGTTACCCCCTTTATGCTGAATTTTTTTATACATATTGAGTGTTTCAATATCACGATAATCGTCTATTTTATCGAACTTAATATTGCTCATCCCCAACTCATCACCAAAATAATAGTAGGGTGTAGCTCGCATAGAAAGTAAGAATGTGGTAAGCATTTTAGAGGAAGGCTCTCTAAACTCCGGACTATCATCGCCCCACCGCGTTACCATGCGGGGTTGGTCATGATTGCCTAAATAGATGGTACCCCAGCCTTTGGTAGCAAAAACACTATCCCAACGGGTATAAATTTGTTTAAATCCCGGAAGTTTATATCCATCGGGTTCAGGCGTTTTGAATTTACCGGGTACATAACCATAACTAACACCATCAAAATTATAGAGCATATTTAATTCATGCCTGTCTGCATCGACAAACTTATGGGCAGTTTCCATTGTAACACCGGCACCTTCAGCCACCGACATATCATTGTATTTACTTAATACTTGTGCATTCATTTCTCTTAAATAGGCATGTAAATTGGGGCCACTTGCATAATATTGTGCCCAATCGCCATTGTATTTTTCTTTTAAAATTTCAGGAGTAATTACAGGAAAACTGGTATCCTTTGATATAAAGGGAATTACATCCATCCTAAAACCATCAATCCCTTTATTAAACCAAAACTTCATCATATCAAATATTTTTTCACGCACTTTGGGGTTTTCCCAATTTAAATCGGGCTGGTATTCGCTAAAGTAATGGAGGTAGTATGAATTGGTTGCGGGATTAAAGGTCCATGCACTGCCATTCACATCAAAAAAACCCTGGCGGAAAGGGGGTTTACCTTTTTCGGCGGGCCACCAATGGTAATAATCATAATAAAGGTTTTTACGGCTTTTTCGAGCTTCAATAAACCACTTGTTTTGATCACTGCTATGATTAGCCACCAAATCTAATACCAGCTTAATTCCTCTTTCATGCACTCCTTGTAAAAGCGTATCGAAATCGGCCATGGTACCAAAGTTTTTCATGATCGCTTCATAGTTGCTGATATCATATCCGTTATCTTTATTTGGCGATTCAAATATTGGGTTCAGCCAAACTACATCAATACCTAAACTTTTAATATAATCTAATTTAGCAATAATCCCTTTTAAATCACCTACTCCATCACCATCACTATCTTTAAAACTACGAGGGTAAATTTGGTAAACCACCACTTCTTTCCACCAATCTTTTTTTGTGGCCATACTATCTGATTTAACTTTTTGTTCGGTAGTAGAATTGTTGCAGGCATTGAGAAAAAGCGTCATACCTATCAATGTACTAAGCATGAGATACTTCATAAGGTTACCATTAAAAAGTGAGCTAATTATTTAAAAACAATACTATTGAATACTATACAACGTTTGTACAGCTTATAGCCCGTTTCAAAAAAATTCAATGAAGGTATAAAGGTAGCAATTAAAACACTTCACCAATATTTACATAAAAACCGCCTGAGCCATTTTTACCAAAACCATAATCAACACAAAGGTTGGTACCGGAATGTTTGTTTAATTTTACCCGAATGCCTAAGCCATAACCCGGCAAAAGGGTATTATATTGTTGAGAGAGATCGCCTGAAAAATTTTCAACATTAGCAAAAATAACCCCACCAATTAAACCGCTTCTGGAAATACGATAACGATACTCCCCTTCCAGATACACCATATTTCTTCCGCGAAATCTGCCCTGAATGTATCCCCTGCCGGTATTGTACTGATCATCCCACCCTGTACTGGCTAATAATAAATAAGGTGGCGTTCCTGCAACAGTTAAACAGTTATAGCTCCATAATGCCAATGTGTTTTTAGAATATTTATGCGGAAAGGGAAGATATTTTCTTACATCAATGAGTAACGATTGAAAAATT
Organism: Bacteroidota bacterium; assembly: GCA_021824365.1. GTDB lineage: Bacteria > Bacteroidota > Bacteroidia > Chitinophagales > Chitinophagaceae > Hydrotalea. The sequence continues at coordinate 9,797 of JAKAKY010000022.1, forward strand.
TGATCTCCATCAAAAAATGTGAAACTATTTCTTAGAACAAAATTGGCATATAAACCCTGAGTAGGATTGATTTGGTTTTTGCGATTATCGTACAAAAATTTTAAAACCGGACCTGATGCAGTTTCATCATAACCCAATGCTTTGGTGATGATGGTATTAATACGCCTTGTACTGGGGTTAATAGCCCTGATATCCCAAAACTGATCGTAATAATAACCTAACCCGGCATATACATTTTTGCCAACAGACATTAAAACACTTTCATGTAATTTCAACCCAATAAAATCGATGGTGTGGCCTTTATTAGGATCCGTTCGTCCGCCTAAACCATAAATACTGGATGGATAATCGATAAACCGGTTATCAGATACAATATTGAACTTGTCATTTTTCGTCCATATATTCAATACCAATGGCACAATGGTTTGCTGGTATTGAGAGTAAGTTATGCTGGTGGTAATACTTGAAATTTTATTAGCACCAATATTGAAATAGCCAATATTAGCACTTAAAATTCCTGCAAAACCGGTTTGTAATGTATACCCAACGGCAGGCACAATGGCTAAATTATATTTGTGTTCTGCATTAAGTTTAGCTGAATCTGAAGCCTGTTTGCTTTTTTTATGGAAAAATTTATGCGTAACATCCACCAAATCTCTTTCCAACGAACTATCTATACCGCGATAAACCGAGCGCACTACTGCAGCAGAATTGAAAGTAGTTTGTGCATGGGCGGATATACAAATACAAAAAAACAATAAAAAAATAGAATATAATTTACGCAAACAGGATTTTTTTAAATAAGACAATTTATCAGTATGAACGTTTAAGTAAATAAATATTAAGTCTATCCAATTCAATAAACCACTTTTTCCGAAAGGCCTTTTTTACATGTCATCTAAAATTTTTTTATAACTGGTAATAATCCCTTTGATGAGTGAAGAACTAAAACCCTGATGCTCCATTTCATTTAATCCGGCAATGGTACAGCCCTTTGGCGTGGTTACTTTATCAATTTCCTGTTCAGGATGTGTATTTTTTTGTAATAATAATTCAGCAGCACCTTTTACAGTTTGTGCTGCAATTAAAGAAGCTACTGATGCACTAAACCCAATTTCAATACCACCTTGAATATTAGCCCGAATGTACCGCATGGCGTAAGCAGTACCGCAGGCACCTAAAACGGTCGCAGCATCCATTAATTTTTCTTCTATAAATACTGTTTTACCCAGCCGGTTAAACAGGTCTGTAACAAAAGCAGATTGCTCAGGCATAGCCTGAAAAGCACTAATGCAGGTTAAACTTTGCTGAATGGCAATGGCTGTGTTGGGCATGGCTCTGAAAATAGTAAACCGGTTGCCCAATATTTCCTGAATATCTTTAATCCATACACCTGTTGCCACACTAATTAATACATGTGTATTGGGGTTAAGGTATGTTTGCAATTGCTGCAATACATCCCTAATTTGAAATGGTTTTATGGCAAAAATAATATAGTTGGCAAACCGTACAGCATCCACATTGTTGGAAAAAACCTGTACTCCTTTTTCTTTAAATACACTTAAGGTTTCAGTATTACGTTTAGTAATAGAAAGGTTTTGTGATAAAACAAAACCACTCGTCAATAATCCTTCAGCTATGGCCGAACCCAAATTACCACCGCCAATAATGGCTATTTTTGTTTGCTGCTGCATAATAGTTGATTAAAATGAAAAAAATGAATAGATGAATAAATTCATTGTTAAAAGCTACAGGTAGTTTAAAAATATTGATTCGGTTTCAAATAGTTACGCACATAATCATCTACTCCTTTTTCTAAAGTATAAAAGGTTTGTTGGTAACCAATATTTCTTAACTTCTGCATGTTAGCTTCGGTAAAATATTGGTATTTGTCTCTAATCTCTTCCGGCATATCTATAAAGTGAATAGCAGGGGTTTTATTTAGCCCGGCAAAAGTGGCAACAGCTAAATCGTAAAAACTGCGTGCTTTTCCGGTACCCAGATTATATAACCCATTGTCAGCAGGCAACCATTTATTTTGTAACATCTGCTCCATCATCCAAAATATCACGGCAACAACATCTTTTACGTAAATAAAATCACGCAATTGTTGTCCATCTTCAAAATCGGGGCGATGGCTTTTGAATAATTTTACAAAACCCTGTTGTGCAATTTGGTGGAACGAATGAAAAATGACACTGGCCATGCGCCCTTTGTGGTATTCATTCGGGCCATATACATTAAAAAATTTTAACCCTGCCCAAAAAGGTGGCTGTGTATGTAAAGTAAAAGCCTGCTGCAAAGCCCATTTATCAAATTCATTTTTACTGATACCATAGGGATTTAAAGGCAGTAGCTGATGAACAATAGAATGGTCATCATTATAGCCGAAGCTTCCATCGCCATAGGTAGCGGCAGAGGATGCATAAATTAAGGGTACCTGATGTATTACACAATATTCCCAAACATCTTTTGAGTATTGTACATTCAATTTTTCATGAACAGCATAATCAAACTCGGTTGTATCGGTTCTGGCGCCTACATGCAGCAATGCGGTAACGTTAGGTTGCTGTGTACCCAGCCATTCAAACAAAGAAAGCCTTTCAACTGTTGCAATAAATTTTTTTTGTTCCCAATTCTGTCTTTTTGATTCCACGCCAAAATCATCCACCAAAACTATGTTTTCAATTCCGGCATCATTCAGTTGTTGCACCAAACAAGAACCAATAAAACCGGCAGCACCCGTAACAATAATAACATCCTGATTATACACTGAAATATTTGTTGCCATTATTGAATGATTTTTTGAATTGCGTTTTCATATAAATTTTCCCATTCAATAATGCTGCCCCAGTTTTCATTGTTTACAACAATATTGCCTGAAGTAACCTTACCAATGGTATAAACCGGCACTTTATACTTCTGCGCCAATTGTTGAATACCCGGCCATTGTATGTTTGAACAGGTAATCACAGCCCTACCCTGTGCCTCCCCCATCCAAAAAGCATCTGCCCTTAAATGTTCAAAACCTTGAGTGCTTACCTGAAAGCCAAGTGAACGATAAAAGCCTTTTTCCAACAAAGTCGTAATTAAACCTCCTTCACTGATATCGTGTGCGCTTTGAATAGAATGGTTTTTAATTAATTGCAACAAGAAGCGTTGCATGCTTAGTTCTTCTTCCAAATTAAAATAAGGAACATTGGAATAGGCCTGTTGTTTGATTTTATGCAGGTATTCAGAAGAACCAATGTCATTTACCTGTTTGCCTATTAAAATAATTACATGATCCGCCGCTTTAAAATCTAACGTCATTCTGTTTTTAAAATCATCAATTATGCCCACCATACCAATAGTAGGTGTTGGAAAAACAGGCCCATCGGGACTTTGGTTATAAAAACTAACATTACCACCTGTTACCGGTGTATTGAAGGCACGACAGGCATCGCCCATTCCTTTAATGGCTTCTACAAACTGATAATATACTTCCGGATCATATGGATTACCAAAATTGAGGCAATTGGTTACGCCCAGTGGTTCTCCACCGGAGCATACAATATTTCGGGCAGCTTCTGCTACAGCAATAGCACATCCTGTATAAGGATTGGCAAATACATATTTACTGTTACAATCTACCGTCATGGCTAATGCTTTGCCGGTGCCTTTTGCCAAAACAACTACAGCATCGCTGGGAGCATTGGTACTGGCATTAGCAGTACCCACCATGCTATCATACTGTTCAGCTATCCATTTTTTGCCGGCAATATTGGGTATTTGAATTAATTCGGTAACTACTGATTTTAGATTTGTAACATCAGCAATATCAGCAATATTAAAATTTTCTACATTACTTAAATAAGCGGGCTTCTTGTATTCACGGGTGTATTGCGGGGCACCTCCACCCAAAACTAATTCTTCAGCAGGAATTATGGCTTCCAAATTTCCATTATAATAAAATTGCAATAACCCATCACTGGTAACTTCGCCAATGTTACTGGCGCTTAAATCCCATTTATCAAAAACAGCCAATACCTCTGCTTCTCGCCCTTTTTCAACAACCAATAACATCCGTTCCTGACTTTCGCTTAACAGCAATTCCCAGGCTTTCATATTTTGTTGGCGGGTAGGTACTTTCTCTAAATCAATGCGCATGCCCACACCACCTTTTGCACTCATTTCGGCAGTTGAGCAGATAATACCTGCTGCTCCCATATCTTGCATACCTACAACAGCTCCTGTTTCTATTACTTCCAGGCAGGCTTCCAATAATTTTTTTTCCTGAAAAGGATCACCTACCTGCACTGCTGGCAGTTCTTCCGTACTATCTGCGGTAATATCGGCACTGGCAAAACTGGCTCCACCAATACCATCTTTCCCGGTAGCACTACCTACAAAAAACACGGGGTTTCCGGTTCCTTTTGCAGTGGCACTAATCATTTTATCTGCCTTCATAATACCCACACTCATGGCATTCACCAAAGGATTGGTATGATAACAATCTTCAAAATACACTTCACCTCCAACCGTTGGAACACCAAAGCAATTACCATAGTGTCCAATACCTTTTACTACACCGGAAAGTAAGCGCTGTGTTTTTTTATCTTTCAAATTGCCGAATCGAAGGCTATTTAGAGAAGCAATTGGGCGTGCACCCATGGTAAAAATATCTCGCTGAATGCCGCCTACACCGGTAGCGGCGCCCTGAAAGGGTTCAATTGCAGAAGGGTGATTATGGCTTTCAATTTTAAACACCACACCATATCCGTTACCCATATCCATTAGCCCTGCGTTTTCTTCACCCGCAGCTACTAACATCCTACCGCCTTCTCGTGGTAAGGTTTTCAACCATTTAATAGAGTTTTTATAGCTACAATGTTCACTCCACATGGCACTAAAACAGCAGAGTTCTGTAAAATTGGGCGTTCTCCCAAGTTTTTGTTGAATCAGTACAAATTCTTCTTCAGTTAAACGAAGTTGTTTTGCAATTGTAACGGTTATTTCCATTGCGTAAATTATGTGTATAACATTGGTGTGATGTACCAATAATGCGCAAAGGTAATAAAGAGGTGCTTGCCAGCAATTGAAAAACTGCTGTAAGGGGGAATAAAGTGAGTAAAAATTCAAATTATAACTTATGCATTATGCAGAATGCGCAGCAATTTGCTGGAAAGCCTCAATTAATTCTACATCATTTACTTCGCTGCGAAGTTCTTCAGAAAGTAATGGCACCAATTGGTGCAAATACCTGTCATTACTGCTTTTGCCTGAAATAGTATCCAACCAGAACATCTTGTTCATATACCTGCTTTTCAGCATGGTATAACTCCATACAATTCTTTCCGATTCAGATGAAAGGCCATTTTTGGTGATGTCCATTTTTTGTTGAATCAATTTTTCGGAGAGCTTTACTACTAAACCTGCCAATCTGATTTTGGGGGAATAAGGACGCTGTCTAAACCATGGTTTAATTAAATACATAGCTTTTGGTTTTTACGGATGGATTTGGATAAAGTTACATTTGTGAAAAATTACTTTCATTCACATGTGCTAATGTACAAACTTTTACACAAACACAAGGAAAAAACTTTACCAAATAATTAAGCAATATTATCAAAAATCAAGCCAAAATGTTAAAAACATTAAGAAGCTATGCGGCTAAATTGCTCAACTAATTCATCATCAGACAAATAGGGGTTTAATTCATCGGCTATAAAGGGTACTAATTTTTTAAGATAGCGTTCATTACTGCTGCAAGGAGCTACATCCATCCAATAATCTTTGAACATGTAACGGCTTTTCAGCATACTATAATTCCAAATAATGCTATCAGAGGCATCGGCCACTTTACCAACCGGACACTCGTATTTTTGTTGAATAATACGTTCAGTTATTGCCAAAACCAACTTGGCAAACCTAATTTTCTTACAAAACTGTTCTTTTTTAAACCAGGGACGTAAATATAACATAGTATAGCCAATTTTAATTTTACCGGAATATTGTATTAGAATTGGGTTTTCAATACCAAAACCAATGCCAATATTCAAACATTTAATATTAATATATTGTCAGGTAAAAATTCAAATCTTTGCTTATCCCACAAAAACTACACTTCGGATTTCTCAAAGAATATTCATGGAGTATAAAGAAATTAAAGCAGCTCAGCAAATCAATCGTTCATAGCTACAAGCAAAATCGAAATATTGATTAAAAGAATATTTGTATTTCCACGTATAACGTCTGAATAATCTATTTATTGTATTAAAATAGTTTAGTAGGCAAGCCCCCTTCAACTTTTTTAAAATTAGCATACACACATTATAATAAGTACTTTTGCAATACATCATTTTATATTATTTCATTGCTCCATATGCTGGCCGGTGATCCTTCCATTTTACAAGATTTAGTTCGGGTTAAAATGCCCTTTGGCAAGTATAAAGACCAATTAATTTGCCAGCTACCTGTTGCTTATTTAGAATGGTTTGCCAGAAAAGGCTTTCCGAAAGGGCGATTAGGCATTCTTCTGGAAACCATGTATGAAATTCAGTTGAATGGTATTGCGCATTTATTAATTCCTTTTAAACAATAAAATCACCCATTGATATAACCGGGTTTGAAAACCCAACACCACCATTAGCCAAAGCATTATATCAGACATGAATACACATTAATTAAAATTATATGTTTTATATTTTTTGAATTTAATTAAAAATTATAGCCTTTTTAGAAAAAAAATGCATTTATTCTAAAAATTGCATTTATTTTGTAGCTCAAAATCAAAAAAATATGTCTTTACGATTTCAGGCAATCAACAACCTTTCTAATCAGCCAGCCGATTTAGAGGTAGCTACCAGTAAAATTTCAGCAATTTTTGGCGAGAATGTGTTTATGTTAAAAACCGCCAGAGAATATTTAAGTGATGATGCATATAAAAGTCTTTTAGGCAGCATTAAAGGCGGCAAAAAAATTGACCGTGCTGTTGCAGCATCTATTGCCAATGGAATGCGTGCCTGGGCCGAAAGCAAAGGTGTTACACACTTTACACACTGGTTTCAACCCTTAACCGGTACAACTGCCGAAAAACATGACAGTTTTTTTACTTTAAAAAGTGATGGTACCGCTATAGAACAATTTGATGGAGATGCCCTCATTCAACAAGAACCAGATGCATCTTCTTTTCCCAGCGGTGGCCTGAGAGCTACTTTTGAAGCTCGTGGCTATACTGCCTGGGACCCCTCTTCACCTGCATTTATTATAGAAATTGGTTCGGGGAAAACTTTATGTATACCTACTATTTTTGTTTCTTATACCGGTGAATCATTAGACTATAAAGCGCCTTTATTAAAAGCTTTGGAATCTTTAAACAAAGCTGCAGTTGATGTGTGCAATTATTTTGATAAAAATGTAAGCAAAGTAACTGCCACTTTGGGTTGGGAACAAGAATATTTTGTTATTGATGAACGCTTAGCCAATGCACGCCCAGATTTAGTACAATGCGGACGTACCGTATTTGGAGCTGCCCCTGCTAAAGGCCAACAGTTAGAAGACCATTATTTTGGCTCTATCCCGGAAAGGGTATATCACTTCATGCGCGATTTTGAAAATGAGTGCTACAAATTAGGCATTCCATTAAAAACCCGCCACAATGAAGTGGCTCCTTCCCAATTTGAAGTAGCACCCATTTTTGAAGAAGTAAGCGTTGCGGTAGATCATAATGCACTGCTCATGGATGTTATGGATAGGGTTGCTCGCCGCCATAAATTAAGGGTACTTATACACGAAAAACCCTTTGCCGGTATTAATGGTAATGGTAAGCACAACAACTGGAGTATGGCAACTGATACGGGTATAAACTTATTATCGCCCGGCAAAACGCCAAAAACCAACTTAATGTTTCTTACCTTCTTTGTGAACACCATTAAAGCAGTACATGACTATGCAGATTTATTAAGAGCATCCATAGCTTCGGCCGGCAATGATCATCGTTTAGGTGCGAATGAAGCACCTCCTGCCATCATATCTGTTTTTGTAGGTCAGTACTTAGCCAAAGTATTGAATGAAATTGAAACCCGTGTAAGCGATAAATTTGACGAACAAGACGAGGCCATTTTAAAATTAGATATTCACAGATCTATCCCTGAATTAATGTTAGATAATACAGACAGAAACAGAACATCGCCCTTTGCATTTACCGGTAATAAATTTGAATTCAGAGCAGTTGGTTCTTCGGCCAATTGTGCCAACCCCATGACTATTTTAAATGTAATTATGGCTGAAACATTGCAGCAATTCAAAAAAGATGTGGATGCTTTAATTGAAAAAGGTGATAAAAAAGAAATTGCTATCATGCAAATCATTCAAAAATACATTGTTGAAAGCAAAAAAGTATTGTTTGAAGGAGATGGTTATAGTGAAGCCTGGCATCATGAAGCGGAACGCAGAGGTTTACCCAACGTGCCGACTACTCCATTAGCATTAGATGCAATGGTAACTAAGAAAGCCAAAGAATTATTTGAAAAAAATAATGTATTTTCAATAGCAGAATTAGAAGCCAGACATGAAATTGAACTGGAAAAATATATAAAGAAAGTACAAATTGAAGCCAGAATTATGGGCGATTTGGCACTGAATCATATTATACCTACTGCCATTAAATATCAAAATGAACTGATTCAGAATATTACCGGCTTAAAAGCTGCCGGTATACCAGAAAGCCATTATAAAAGTCAGTTAGAAATTTTGAATAAAATAAGCGAGCATATACAAGTGGTTTATGAAAAAGTACATGCGTTGGTAGAAGCCAGAAAAATAGCCAACAACATAGAAAATACCAGAACCAAAGCCATTGCTTATTGCACACAAGTGAAAGAAACTTATTTTGATGTGATACGATACCATGTAGATAAATTGGAAGCATTGGTGGATGATGAACACTGGAGTTTACCCAAATACCGTGAACTGTTATTTTTAAGATAATAATCACATAAATCTTTCATGCAAAATTGAAAAGCCCTGTTCAAAAAAAATGAACCGGGCTTTTCAATTTAACCGAATATTTATTCATTTCGCCGAATAGAATAACCGCACACTAAACGCTGTTGTAGTTTTAAAGTCACAATCACCAAATATTCCAAATTAACAAACAAAATTGTATGAAAAAAATTTTTATTACACTCCTTATTTTCTCCATTGGTTTTGCGGGTAAAACCATGGCACAGCGCCGCAGTTTTGATCCGGCCCAAATGAAAGCCCGCCAAATAAAACAACTCAAAGTGGCCAACCTCAATTTAACTGATGTTCAGATGGACTCTGTTGCTTCTATTAATATGGATCTGATGCAACAAATGCGTGGCATGCGTGATTTAAGTCCTGATGAAAGAATGAGCAAAATGAAAGAATTGAATAATGTAAGAATGAAACGTTGGACAGCAGCTTTAAATAATGATAAGGTACTGGCTCAAAAGGTGGAAGATTTTTATGAACAACAACGTAAACAGCGGATGCAAAACCGCGGTTAGCAATAATTACTTTCTTTTCAAAGCTGATAGTATTACTCCCCCCCCCGCTTGTTGCAGATATATTGTAAAAAAACCTCCGCAAAGTTTTATCTTCAGGAGGGTTTTACTTTTCATTCAGGCAAATATTTTATTGCATTTTAAAAGTTTCTAAAAACTTAGTGGTAAAGTTGCCACTTCTAAAATCTTCATTTTTCATTAATTGTAAATGAAAAGGAATGGTTGTTTTTACTCCTTCAATTACATACTCACTCAAAGCCCGATACATGGTATCAATCGCTTCTTCACGGGTTTGCGCAACAGTAATTAACTTACCAATCATTGAATCATAAAAAGGGGGAATAACATATCCTGCATATACATGGCTGTCTACCCTTACGCCATGTCCACCGGGTGTATGCAAAGTAGTAATTTTCCCGGGGGAGGGTCTGAAATCATTGTAAGGATCTTCTGCATTAATCCTGCACTCAATGGCATGCATTTGAGGAAAATAGTTTTTCCCGGAAATACGTTCGCCCAAAGCTATTTTAATTTGCTCTTTAATTAAGTCGTGATTAATGACCTCTTCTGTTACACAATGTTCTACCTGAATACGGGTATTCATTTCCATAAAGTAAAAATTGCGATGCTTATCAACCAAAAACTCAATAGTACCCACACTTTCATAATTAATAGCAGAAGCGGCTTTAATGGCAGCTGCCCCCATGGCTTCACGCAGTTCTGGAGTCATGAAGGGGGATGGTGATTCTTCAATTAACTTTTGGTGCCTTCTTTGAATAGAACAATCTCTTTCACTTAAATGACAAATATTGCCATATTGATCTCCGGCAATTTGAATTTCAATATGGCGGGGTTCTTCTACAAATTTCTCCATATATACCCCATCATTTTTGAATGATGCCCCTGCTTCTGCTTTAGCAGTATTAAATGCCCTCTCCATTTCACTTTCTTGCCATACTTCACGCATACCTTTCCCCCCACCGCCGGCAGTAGCCTTTAAAATTACAGGGTAACCAATTTCTTTTGCCAATACTTTTGCCTGCTCAACACTTTCTAATAAACCGCCACTACCCGGCACAACAGGTACACCGGCTTTAATCATGGTTTCTTTGGCAGTAATTTTATCGCCCATTGCATTAATCATTTCAGGAGTGGGCCCAATAAATTTAATGCCATGGTCGGCACATATTTGAGAGAACTTAGCATTTTCGGCTAAAAAACCATAACCCGGATGAATAGCATCTGCATTGGTAATTTCAGCAGCGGCCATTATATGGGGTATATTTAAATAGGATTCAGCGCCTGCGGGTTTTCCTATACAAACGGCTTCATCGGCAAACCGAACATGCAGACTGTCTTTATCTGCAGTTGAGTACACGGCTACCGTTTTAATACCCATTTCTCTACAGGTTCTAATAACTCTTAAAGCAATTTCACCCCTGTTTGCGATTAGTATTTTTTTAAACATTTTTTTTGAATTGAACTGTTGAAAACAAATAATAAAATGAATTACGCAACCAAAACAAACAAAAACAAATTTTTAATTGATGAAAATCATCAATTAAAAGCACGTGTAGTTTTTGCAATGGAACAAATCAATAACATAGCTACATAGATGCACCAACAAAGGTTGGCAATAATAATATTTAGCTTGGTTGTACCAAAAACAGGGGTTGATCATATTCAACTGGTGTACTGTCTTCTACCAATACTTTTACAATAGTACCCTTCACTTCACTTTCTATTTCATTGAATAATTTCATGGCTTCAATAATACATACCACAGAACCTACTTCCACTTCACTACCCACTTCTACAAAATTAGGCTTACCAGGTGCTGATTTTCTATAAAAAGTTCCAATCATTGGGCTTTTGATGGTTAATAACTTACTGTCGTCAGTAGGCTTTGGTGCAGCAGGTGTTGCCGGAGCAGCAGGGGCGGCAGATGGAGATGGAGTTACAGCTACAGGTGCAGCTACATTGTACACTTGCTGTGGCGGTGCCGCCATGGTAATTACCTGTTCTTCTTTTTGCTTGATGGTTACTTTACCATCTTTGTCTTCAATACTGATTTCGCCAATGTTGCTTTTATTAATAATCTTGATGAGTTCATGAATTTGCTTTAAGTCCATAGTGCATATTTTTTGCTTAAAAAAAGGTTTTTTTAACTAAAAGTGGGGCAAAATAGCTAATTTTTGTTTAAATTAAGGCATTTTTTGGAATTTGATTTTTTTCCTGATTAGAACAAACTCCGTTTAACAAAAAATAGCTCCGCAATTTGCGAAGCTGTTCATGAACGCATATATACTTATTCTTTTACCCGTTCTATATAATCGCCGGTTTTCGTATTCACTCTAATTAATTCTCCTTCTTCCACAAATAAAGGCACATTTACGGTTGCACCGGTTTCAATGGTTGCAGCCTTTAGTGCACGGGTGGCGGTATCTCCCCTTAACCCCGGTTCGCAGTAAGTAATTTTTACAACAATCTTCTCCGGTAATTCTGCACCAATGGGTGTTTCTGTTTCGGTATTGATATAAACAAACACTTCTGAACCATCTTTTAAAAATTGAGGTGCATCAATCATTTCTTCTGAAAGACTAATTTGCTCAAAAGTTTCGTTGTTCATTAAATTATAACCACTATCATCTTTATACAAAAACTGGAAAGCTTTTTTCTCCACCCGAACAGGAAAAATATTTTCACCACTATTCCAGGTTTTTTCAATGGTGCGATTATTGTCAACACCTTTTAGTTTTGCCCACACTTTTGCAGCGGCTCGTGCTGTTTTGTTTTCTCCAAAATCAACAACACTGTAAAGGCTTCCATCTAATTTAATGATTAAGCCGCGGCTGATGTCTGCTGTAGTTGCCATTATACTATAATTTAAATAAAATTTAATTAAGGCTGCAAATGTAGGGATTGCATGGAAAAGTACACAAAACTAATCCTAAAACAGGGGCCTGCATACACTATAAATTCCCCAATATTCTTTTAATTCAAAAAAGCGAGGCATGGTATTGAGGCATAATTCATTATTTTTGCGCATCTTTTTAATCTCAAATTTTTATTATGTCTGTATTAGTTAATAAAAGTTCCAGAGTTTTGGTACAAGGATTCACAGGAACGGAAGGCACTTTTCATGCCACACAAATGATAGCGTATGGTACCAATATAGTAGGTGGTGTAACCCCTAGTAAAGGTGGTACCAGCCATTTAGACAGACCTGTTTTTAATACTGTGGCCGATGCTGTAAAAGCAACCAAGGCTAATGTTAGTATTATTTTTGTACCACCCGCATTTGCAGCAGACGCTATCATGGAAGCAACAGAAGCAGGTATTGAACTGGTAGTTTGTATTACAGAAGGCATACCGGTTCAGGATATGGTGAAAGTAAAAAATTACCTTCAGGGTACAAATACACGCTTAATTGGACCTAACTGCCCTGGTGTTATTACTGCCAATGAAGCAAAAATTGGCATTATGCCGGGCTTTATTTTTAAACCTGGAAAAATAGGCATTGTTTCAAAATCAGGTACTTTAACCTACGAAGCTGCCGACCAAATTGTAAAAGCAGGTTTAGGCATTAGCACTGCGATTGGTATCGGTGGTGATCCAATTATAGGTACCCCTACCGTTGAAGCAGTAAAATTGTTAATGAACGACCCGGAAACAGAAGGTATTGTAATGATTGGTGAAATTGGAGGAAGTATGGAAGCTGATGCTGCCCGATGGATTAAAGAAAATGTAACCAAACCAGTAGTTGGTTTTATAGCCGGACAAACTGCGCCTCCCGGAAGAAGAATGGGACATGCCGGTGCTATTATTGGTGGTGCGGAAGATACCGCTGCAGCAAAAATGAAAATTATGGCCGATTGCGGCATTCATGTAGTTGCAAGCCCTGCAGATATTGGCAAAACAATGGCAGCTGTACTGAAAAAATAATCCATAAAATACTTTTAGAATAAATCCTGCTAACGGCAGGATTTTTTTATTCCATCAGTGAAGCTAATCCCATTCAAATGCTCACTTCGTTTTTTTGGTTTAATATTGTTGCATGCATATAAAAAATACAATTATTTTTTTCTTACTATTTTTTAGTCGGTTAACATGGGCACAAGAATTATTGCCAAAAAACTTAGATAAACACAAATCCATATCCGTTTATTCAGATTTTCCTGCTTTTTTAAGAGAAGGCGACAGGGCTTTCTTAACCGCCAAAATTTTTAATAACAAGCGTGAGGAAATATCAGGTAAAGTGCAATTACAAATTATAGATGCTACAACGGGCACTACAGTTGATGGCTGGTTTGTAAACAGTTTCCCGGTTCAGTATTTTACTGCAGCGGGAAAAGATAGTGCAATTGTTCATTTTCCCGCTCAGGTGCCTTATGGCTTTAATCAGCCTATTCAAATTTTCCTAAAAGCCATAGCAGGCAATTACACAGATAGCATACAAAAAACAATGCTAATTTTTACTAATCGGGCACTCATTGAAAAAAAATTTACTTACACATTTTCTCCAAAAAATGGGTATAACACAATTTGGAAAGATTTAAATAACGCCAATGATGAAAGCATCTCAAATATTACACTTACTGCGCAAATTGCCACTCAGCCCATATTTCAGGCGAAAGAAATTTTAGAAAAACTGTCTGGCACCAATAGCAACAAACCACTACAACTGGCTATACAAATATTCGCCGAACAACTTTTAAAGTATCAACA
>JAKAKY010000191.1 GCA_021824365.1 Bacteroidota bacterium
TAAAGCAGACCGAGAATACCAATTCTGGAAAAGAGATCCGCTGGCTATTCCAATCAGTACCGATGATATATTTATTCAAAAATTAGATTATATACATCATAACCCCATTAAGGAAAAATGGTCGTTGTCAAAGTACCCGGAAGACTACCGATGGAGCAGTGCCAATTTTTATGAAACCGGCATAGATGAATTTAATATTATAACGCATTATAGAGACAGCTTCTAACCATTCTAACTTTCCGCGCTGATTCCGGTTGGTGAGGACACCAACCGGTAGGTTCGGTAGAAACTATTCCGCTTAGATGGGTACTACAAGCGATACGCATATTTTCTAGTGGTTGGTATCCTCACCAACCACATACACTACATCTTCTTCCCCTTAGTGGCTGGTGGGGACACCAGCCACATTCGCCTTCCCATCTCTTACCTCAAAACTCAATGCCATTTCTATTAAAAGATGCAACACAGCCTTCTATTACCTTCTATTATTACTTTCAGATTCCGGTCGGTGGGGACACCAACCGGTAGTATTGATAGAATTTTCGACCTGGTGGTCGGTGGGGGTACCAATCGGTAGTATCGGTAACTTTCCTTAGTGGTTGGTGTCCCCACCAACCACACTACCCTATTACCCTATTGCATCACCCACCTCAAGACCCAATGCCATTTCTATTAAAAAATGCAGCACAGCATTTTATTTCTATCCATCAAATTCCGGTTAGTGGGGACACCAACCGGTAGAGAAGATTTGGTTCTTTCTTATACCTTAGTGGCTGGTGTCCCCACCAACCACATTTACTACGTCTTTTGTTTTCGATTAGTATGGATACCGACCGGTAGATTTGTTAGAACTTTACCGTGTACCTAATTTTTTCGCCGGTACTCCACCCCATATTTCATAAGGAGGTATGCTTTTGGTTACCACGGCCCCGGCAGCTACAATGGCGCCATCGCCAATATGTACGCCCTTTAAAACCACTGCATTGGCCCCAATCCATACATCATTTCCAATAATAATGGGTTCACCCGGACAAGGTTGTTCTTTCATTAACTGCCCCCGCTCCATACCATGGTCATGGTCTATAAAACGACAACCACTGGCAATTAAGCAATGGTTACCAAGAGTAATACCATATTTGATATTAAATTCAGTTACCGTCCCTATAAACACATCAGAGCCAATAATAATCGCTTGTCCATTTTGAAAAAATCCATCAAATTTTAAAACAACATTATTTTCTATATGCACCTTATTGCCAATATTTATCTGATGTGGCCAAAGTGCCTCTAATTTCCCAAAATATACTTGTTTGCCAATTTTCATTCCCTGTGCACGGTAGCTTAACTTTCTATAAAACAATAGAAAATGAAACCACAGTTTCCGGAGATGAAAAATAAATTTTAATAAAATGTTTTTCAATTTAAAGTGCCTTTCTTTTGTAATAGATCAATGAAAATAACTGTTTAACAAACGAAAAAATATAGTTTGCCCGCCGGGGATAATAACGATGAAAAAACAATTGCAATGCTTTTTTCGGTTGGCCTGTTTTAATATACCGATGAAAAGCACCCCCTATTAAATGTTGCATGAATTGGATTTTATACCTCTCATTTGCCGGAGTTACCGAAAAATCATCTAAACATTCAAATAATTTTTCTAAGAATAAACCCTGACTGGTAGCAGAACCACTATGAACCCGGTATTCTACTAAATAATCACTATTAAAATGGAATATAGCACCCTTTTGTGCTGCTTTTAAAAAAAAAACAATTTCCGGCGTATTCATATCAGGAGGAAACCTTATTTCTTTCAATAATTCAGTTTTAATTAATGCCGCAGAAATTGGCACTGCATTTAACCAAATATATTTTTCTATATTGTGCACGATGCCATTCTCTAACAAATACCGATTAAACCGGCGTGTATTCTGCTCCGATTGGGTTAAACGAATCCCATTTTCATTAATCAGATAATGATTAGAAAAACTAATATCAGCGCCTGCCTCTATCCCTTTATATAATTCAAGAATCGTACTGGGCAACAGCCGGTCATCGTCCCCTAATAGCATCATATAATCGCCTGTGGCTTTTTCTGCTATAAAGTTCCAATTATTACTTAGACCTAAATTTTGAGGGGTAATAAAAAAATTTATGCGCCGATCAAATTCAGATACTTTTTTTAACCATCTTAAAATAGATTTATCCGGCAAACCTGAAACAGGATGCACATCTAAGCTAATGATAATCTCTAACTTTTCAAATTGAGTTGCCTTTACACTTTCGTAGGCCTCCTGTAAATAATTCAGGCGATTGTATGTAGGCAATCCTATGGTTATGAAAGGAAAACTGTGCAAAAGTAATTTTTCGAATTAATGGGTATGTTGCAAAATCAAAATAAATTGAAAGCCAAATAAACCGGGATATCTTTTTACAAAAAAATCATCTATTGTATGCGCTACTGCCGGAAAGTATTTACGAAGTAGAGGGAAAGGGAAATGACCTTCAGCCTGTTTTTTAATAATTTTCAAACCCGAATGAAGTGCTAAATCATCTGCCGTTTCCCAATCAAAAAAACGAAAATGTGTGTCATCCATCAAACCACCTTCCGGTGAATATTTGAAATGCCCTTTTAAAAACTCAATACGTTGCTTAAAAAAAAGAATATTAGGTAAAGCGATGATGATAATGCCATCTTTTTTTAAAAATTTTGAAAAATGTACCAATATCTTATCCGGATAGTAGGTATGTTCTAGTATATGTGAAAAAATAATACAATCAAACAAATACTCAAAATAAGGCAGGTCTTTATTGATATCTACGCATAAAACTTTATCTAAATATTGTTCAGCTAATTTTTTTTCAACGGGTGAATACGTAATACCTTCAACTTTACAAAATTTATCCGCACTTTTAATCGCATGGCCCAAATTACCAGCGCCACAACCTATATCCAAGATTGAAGGAATATTTTTTGGAATTTGCTCAAAAACTTTTTGATTAAACGCCTGATAAGTTAACATACAATTTAAATACATTGAAAAAAAATTAATTATTTTTATGTACTGATTAATTTAATAAATTAATTATTTGCATACTTTTTCCCCCATTTATGAAAATTTAGTTGCACCACAATTAATTCCTGCAGCAAATAATAAAACCCTTTTACCGTATATAAGGAAAATTTATTTTTTAATAAACGCCTGATTCTTTCATTTAAAATTAACTTGATTAGTTTTAGTTTCGTCAATTTTATTTGATATTTTAAATGATAATACACATCAGATTCATGATAAAGACCAAGCTTTATACCATTGGGCAATAAACGCGGGGGGTGTGTTACGCAAGCCCCTTCCACAAATATTATTTCTGAATAATTTTTTAATCTATTGTTTAAGTCAATATCTTCCATATGTGCATACATAAAGCGTTCATCAAATCCATTTATTTGATTGAAAGTAGATGTATTGATTAAAAAATTACAGCTCCAGAGTTTTCCCCCTGTTAAATTCAACGGTGCAATTTCCCAGGCATGTTGATATGGGCGATTGGTAACAATTTTTCCTTCAAACACGAATACCTGTTGATGGTGCTGTATGGCATCCCAATATGCACCTAATAAATTTCTATCCGGCTCACAATCATCATCAATAAAGATCAGCCATTCTCCTTTTGCATGTTTGGCGCCATTGTTCCTGTTGGCTGCCGGACCCCGCTTAGGCCCTTCCACCCATTGTACCCATGGAAAATTTATGGCAATAAAATCTCTGGCAATATTATCCCTGCTGTCATCTGTAACGATCACCTCATAATCTGCAACTCCTAAGCCCTGCACTTCATTTTGTAAGCAGTTTAAGCACTTAGCCAGCAAGTCGTTCCTGTTGCAGGTGGGTATGATCACTGAAAATAACATGTTATGCTTTATGGGCTATACAACGATGTATTAAATACCAAAAACGCTTGTAAAAACTAAATCTAAAATGATTTTTGTTTAAAAAAAGTACTTCCGAGTATTTCCCTGTTGAGGTAATTATAGTAAAAAATCCAAGGTTAGAGATCCTTTTTACAGTTGCATACGTTTCATCTGCAAGTGAACTATCAAAACTTTCATGGAATTCAACCGTTATCTGCTTAATCGAAAAAATATCTGAATCAGATAAGCTTTTAAACAACCCTAATTCAGCACCTTCAATATCTACTTTTAAAATATCAATATGCTGAATACTTAATTCATCAACTATGTTTTTTAAAGTTCTACCCCTTACCATAATTGTCTTCTGATGATTCCATTTAGAAGCTATACTTAAATATATACTGCTCGCCTCATGATTCTCAGATATTTTAAACTCAACATCTCCTTCTTTTTCAGTTATAGCATAATTTAATGGAATAATTTTTTGGTGAGTAGGTAATTGTATAAACAATTGCGGATTAGGCTCTATTGTATAACAAATACAATCAAATCTTTCTACCATTTCTTTTGAGAAGTTCCCAAGGTTTCCACCTAAATCAAATACGATATTATTTTTCGCAATTGTAGCGATTTCCAGAAAATGCCCCCCTACAAAAGAAAGACCCATTTCCCGTGCCGACAGATAAACAAGCTTTAATCTTATCATATAAGAAATACTATACTTCATTATTTGATATTAATTGAACTATCATTTTCTCATATTGAGGAAGAAGAGTATCCCAGGAATAAGTTTTTATTGCATAGTTCAGAAACTCCGCCCTTTTAATACCCATATGATCCACCACAGCGATAGCATGCACTAACTGGCCATTCTGCTGAAGATCCCTGTAAACACCATAACTGCCCAATGTTTGCCGTGTAACTGCATAGTCGTGTACAATAGGAAATAAGCCTGTACTCAGGGCTTCCGGCAACACCCTCGGCAATCCTTCCGATAAGGATGCCAGGATAAAATAATCAGCCACACACATATATTGCCGCACCTGTTCACTACTCACCTGTTGTATGATAAAATTATGCTGAGGCAACAATTCATTAGCCAGATTTATGATTCCCTGGCTGTCAGCGTCTGTTTGCCCCAATAGCACAAGAAAAAAATCCGAGGCAGGCAATAAAGCAAATTCCCTGATCACATAATCCATCCGCTTGTGGTGACTGTTCACAGCCCCCACGCTGATCATCACCTTCATAGCTGCAGGCAAGCCTAACCGTTTTCTCCATTCAACTTTATTCCGAAACATTGCTGTAATTGCTTCCTCGTTAATATT
>JAKAKY010000192.1 GCA_021824365.1 Bacteroidota bacterium
TTACAGGTTGGTTTGCCGAATTAGTAGCCGGTGCTTTTTTTGTGGAATATATTTTGGATGGAATGGAATAGGAAAAATTACGGTAGCTGCTTTAGAACAACTTGATTTTCCGGTAGTAATGGGGAGTATTTTGTTAACAGCCTGCTTCTTTATTGTAATGAATATTCTTTCCGATAGTTTGTATGCATTTCTCGATCCAAAGGCAGAACATCAAACTGCTAATTAACTGATTTTTATCATTTTTTTCCTATCTTATTTTGCTACCTTTACAATGCAATTCTGCAATTACCTTCTTACATGCAGCTTTCTAAACAAATCCTATACATATATATTTATTTATATTAAATAATTTACGTATTAAATGATGTTGCATGTACTGAAACAATTTTTTGAATATGAAAAATGTAAAGGAATTGTTAGCAAAACAAACTGCTAAGTTTAATTACATCAGTAGTAAAGCTACTGTTTTGGAAGCACTGGTTTTAATGAAAGTGGCCAATGTTAGTTACATCATTGTTACAGATGATGACCAGTACAAAGGAATTGTTTGCGAAAAAGATTGTTTACATAAAATTGCATTGAATGGCTTGCGTCCGGAAAAAACTTTAGTGAAAGAAATTTTGATTAAAGATTTTCCGATAGTTGCACCTGAAGACAGTACAGAACGTTGCATGGAATTGATGAACAGCTTCCAGATTTTATATTTGCCGGTTTTTAATGGCCATGCATTTTTAGGTGTGTTAAGCGTTTATGATATTTTAAAAGAAACCGCAGAAGAACAACACTTAAAACATAAAGAAGATTATACCTATGCATAATGTAAAAGTTATCGAATAACTACTTCATGAATAAGTTGCTCCCGAAACGCTTCATTGATGCGTTCAATAATTTTGCTTTTTTGATATTGTAACTCATTTTTTAATGGGCCTACAGGGGTATATATAAATAATGTATTATTAATAATTTCTATTTTTGTTGTGTACTTTGCGATGGTTTTACCCATTACCTCTTCCCAAATTTGCGTAATTTGAACCGCTCTGAGCCCATTACGTAAATGGCTTTTATTCACAAATTGATGGAGGGCATCTCCAATACTAAATTCTCCCATAGGGTAAAGATACTTTTGTTATAACGTAATTAAACTAAAATTTATCCGCATTTTTTTTAAATAATCATTCAGTCTTTCTGCATGCGTGTCTGTAATAAATACCTGACATTTTTCCTGTACACAAACTTTATAAAATAGTTGATGCATACGCTGTTCATCCAATTTTTCAAAAACATCGTCTAATAATAAAATGGGGGCAACTTGCTTTTCTTGCTTTAAAACAGAAAATTCTGCCAATTTTATGGCTAACAATAACGTTTTTCGTTGCCCTTGCGATGCCCTGTTTTTAAAACTGCTTTCCTGCATGCAAATTTCAAGATCATCTTTATGAATACCCGAATTGGTTTTTTGTAATACCATATCTTTTTGCAATGAGCTTTTCAATAAATCCTGCAAACTCATCTCATTCAATTGGCTAATATAGCTGATAGTAATGCCATCCTCAGAGCCGGCAATAGATTGATAGTTTTCCAAAATTGTTGGAATGAATGTATTGGTAAATACTTTTCTGGTTTTGTAAATGATATTACCATAATGCACAAATTGCGTATCAATGGCTTCAAGTAGGTCGGTATCATACTGTCCGGTTTCAGCTATTTGCTTTAACAGACTATTGCGTTGTTGCAGCAATTTATTGTATTGGATCAGCCCTTCTAAATATTCGAAATTATATTGGGCAATAATGGTATCTATTAATCTTCTTCTTTCCTCACTTAAACCGGTAACAACAGCAACATCATCCGGTGCAATCATTACACAGGGAAACCGACCAATATGTTCCGAAAATTTTTTATAAGGTTCCTGATTCAATAAAAATTCCTTTTTATTGTTTTCCCGCAAAATGGCTATCGTTTCAAATTCCTGTTCACCTATCCGGAAAATACCTTCCAGTCGCATTCCTTTTTTTTTCTGCTGTACAGCAACAATATCTTGCCGGGCAAAATAACTTTTGGTAAAACACAAATAATAAATGGCATCCAGCAAATTTGTTTTGCCGGTACCATTGGAGCCACATATTCCGGTTACAGACTCGGTAAAATGCCATTGCCTGCTGTCGTAATTTTTAAATTGAAATAATGAAATTTTCTTCAAATAAAGCATGATAGATTTGCAAAATAAGCAGGATAAATGGAAACACGTATTTTTATAAAAAAATAGCAGGGTTTGAAAACAATACTAACAAAAGAACAATTACAATTAACCATACAACGGTTGGCTTGCCAAATTAGGGAAGATTATCCTACTATGCAGGATACCGTGCTGATAGGATTACAGCCCCGTGGTGTTTTTTTTAGCAATAAAATAGCATTGGCCTTACAGCAATTGCAGCCAAAGCATACCTTTCATTATGGTAAATTAGATATTACTTTTTACAGGGATGATATTCGGAAAGAATTACACCGTGCCAATAAAACAGACATGCTGTTTAATATTGAAAACAAAAATGTAATTCTGATTGATGATGTATTATATACCGGCCGAACCATTCGGGCGGCTTTAGATGCATTGGTAGATTTTGGAAGACCCGCTAAAGTAGCCTTATGTGTATTAATTGACAGAAGGTTTAGCAGGGAGTTTCCAATACAACCGGATTATGTGGGCCGTGCTATCGATACCATTGTATCTCAAAAAGTAAAAGTGCATTGGTTAGAATCCGATCATCAGGAATATGTAGAATTATTAGACAGCTAATTTGTGAAAACATTATCTTCGCTTTTTAATGGCACTATCTACCAAACATCTCCTTGGTATTAAGGATCTTCAAAAAGAAGATATTGAACTTATATTGCATACTGCAACACAGTTTAAAGAAGTATTGCAGCGGCCCGTAAAAAAAGTTCCTTCTCTACGAGACATCACTATTGTAAACTTATTTTACGAAAACTCGACCCGGACACGTATCTCTTTTGAGTTAGCCGAAAAAAGGCTGAGTGCAGATACCATTAATTTTACGGTGAGTGGTTCATCTGCCGCCAAAGGTGAAACTTTGTTAGATACCGTGAATAATATTTTGAGTATGAAGGTAGATATGGTGGTAATGCGCCATAGTGCCAGCGGTGCTCCGCATTTTCTATCAAAACATATTCCCGCAGCCATTATCAATGCAGGGGATGGTATTAACGAACATCCCACTCAGGCATTGTTAGATGCCTTTTCCATGACAGAAAAATTTGGTTCCTTAAAAGGACTAAAAGTGGCCATTATTGGCGATATTATGCACAGCCGTGTGGCATTAAGCAATATTTACTTATTGAATAAAATGGGTGCTGAAATAATGGTAGCCGGCCCCCCCACTTTAATTCCGCCCTATATTAAAGAGGCTTTTGGGGTAAAAGTTACCTACAATTTAAAAGAGGCACTTCAGTGGTGCGATGTGGCGAATGTATTACGTATTCAATTAGAGCGCCAAAATCAACCCCTATTTTCATCCTTACGAGAATATAATCAGAGTTTTGGAATTCATCGCAGTGTATTAGAAAATTTGGGTAAAGAAATTGTTATTATGCACCCCGGGCCTATTAACCGGGGGGTAGAGTTAGATAGCGATGTGGCCGATGGACCATTTTCTATTATTTTACATCAGGTAGAAAATGGGGTTGCCGTTCGGATGGCTGCCCTGTATTTGTTGTCTTCACATAATGCTTAACGTTGAAAAAGTAGGCTAATATTTTTCAACAAAAACAATTGTTATGCAAAGAATTTGTCTTTTTCCCGGCACATTTGATCCCGTTACATTGGGGCACGTCGATATTATTAACAGGGCATTGCCTTTATTCGATAAAATTTTTGTGGGTATTGGCATTAATGCAGCTAAAAATCCCATGTTTTCAGCAGCACAACGGATGGATTGGTTTAAAGCCATTTATAAAAATGAACCCAGGGTAGAAAGCATTTGCTATGAAGGGCTTACTATTGATTTTTGTGCCACTATTGGTGCTCAATTTATTTTAAGAGGCATTCGTTTTGTAAGCGATTTTGAATACGAAAAATCCATTGCCGATGCCAACCGTACCATGAACCGAAATATTGAAACCATTTTTTTAACCGGCGAACCGAAGTATACCTCGGTAGCATCCACCATCGTTCGTGATATTTTGAAAAATGGCGGGAATGCTGCACCTTTTTTACCCAATGAAGTTATTGAAACCCTTCAGCAAAAAGCATCATGAAAAAGATTTGGTATAATGCGCAACTCAGTTTGCCGGAAATAAATGCATTGAACAAAAATACAATGGGTGAGGTGTTGGACATTGCATTTACTGAAATTGGGAATAATTATTTAACAGCCACTATGCCTGTTAATCAAAATACCCGACAACCCTATGGATTATTGCATGGTGGCGCTTCTGCAGCATTGGCTGAAACAATGGGTAGCGTGGCTTCAGCACTCATCATTAATCCGGAAAAACAAATTTGTGTAGGCATTGAAATTAATGCCAATCATTTAAAAGGGGTTAAAGAAGGTTTTGTTACAGGAAAATGTAGCCCCTTGCATATTGGTGCTACTACCCATGTTTGGGATATTCGTATAACCAATGAAAAGCAACAACTAATTTGTATAAGCCGGTTAACTGTTGCTCTTCTTAAGAAACATCAATTCAAATAGCCTGCTTTTTGAAATACTTCCAATAAAGTAGGGTAGGTTGTTTTTAAATGGGTATCTAATTCATTTCTGTTTACCCATCTTATTTCACTTATATCTTCAATGGTTTGTGGTATTAGTTTCTCAGCTTTTTGCGCCTTCATGGTAAACCAATGGGTATGTTTTTCAATGGTATCTCCTGAATAAGGATCCACATATTCATGTATGGTTATTACCAGTTCAGGGCCTAACACCAAATTGTGCAAACCTGTTTCTTCCTGAATTTCCCTCAATGCACAGGCTTCAATGGTTTCATCTTCCTCTTTTTTGCCTTTAGGTAAGTCCCATTTTCCTCTGCGGTAAATCATCAATATAGCATCCTCCTCATTCGTAATCAATCCGCCACCGGCAATAATTATCTTTTTCATTTTATTATTATTGACAGAATGTGAATAATAATTAGGCAAGTTACACCATTCATCGGCACAGCTAAGCTTAATTTAGCGTAAAAATTGATTGATTTTTTGCGAATACGAA
>JAKAKY010000193.1 GCA_021824365.1 Bacteroidota bacterium
CGCTATTACCGCCTTTCGATATTTTCCAATCTACCCTACATTCAAAATTGGTGTAAGCATTATTCGTTACCAAATCGCCACCACCTTGTGTTTGATAATTTTTTTTATCCGCTGCATTTAAATGAATGGCACCATCTTCAATTGTCCAGGCTTTACCTACGGTAGTTTTGCCATAGCTATGCCAGCCGTTAAAGGTTTTGCCATCAAATAAAGATACCCATCCGTTTTGCCCTTGGGAGGTAGAGGAGAAAAATTTTATTTTTGTAAACGAAAAGGAAATAAACAATGCGCATATAAACAGCGCCGTAATTAATTTTTTGTATTGCATATAAATACATTTTAAATGATGAACTGCTTATCGGCACTGCACATTTTCTTTTTCGTCAATGATACTGCCTTATTAAGATTTTTTCAGTAACAATATATATTTAACCATTTGTTCAGCATCGGCAACAGATAAATTGGGGTGTGGAGTCATAGGTACCTGGCCCCATACACCTAAACCGCCTTTAATAATTTTTGCGGCCAGCATGGGTATATCTTTATCGGTATACTTATTGGCCACATCGCGGTAGGCAGGGCCAATTAATTTTTCGTCTACCTTATGGCAGGTTAAACAATCATTTTTAGCTATCAGTGCCAAGCCTTTTTTATAATCGGGATTATCTGATAAATCGGTTGATGCAGTTGCGGGTGCAGTTGCAGCAGCTTCGGTTTGAGGAGTTGAAGATCCGGAAGCGGCTGACTGATCGCTACTATTCTGATTGCTGTTACCACAGGCATAAGCCAAAAAAACCATGCTGACGATGATTGACATTTTTTTCATAAAAAACAAATTTTTTTAAATAATGGTGCAAAGTTATTTCAATCCCAATATGGAACGGTTAAAATCTTCTGAAGCAGCAGTGCCCGCAAAATCATCAAACGCTTTTTTGGTAACCGGAATAATATGGTTTTGAATAAATGGTGCACCTTCTTTAGCACCCTGTTCGGCACTTTTAATGCAACATTCCCATTCTAATACTGCCCAGCCTTTATAATCATAAGTAGCTAATTTGCTAAAAATAGCCTTGAAATTTACCTGCCCGTCGCCTAGTGAGCGGAATCTGCCTGCACGATTTATCCAGTTTTGAAAACCACCGTATACACCCTGTTTTCCGGTTGGGTTAAATTCTGCATCTTTAACATGAAAAGCGCGGATGCGTTCATGGTAATAATCAATGTAGGTTAAATAATCTAAGCATTGCAGCAATAAATGCGAGGGGTCATATAACAAACAGGCACGGCGGTGTTGTTCTACCGCATCCAAAAACATTTCGTAACTAACGCCATCATGCAAATCTTCGCCGGGGTGTATTTCATAGCAAACATCCACATCGCATTCATCAAAATAGTGTAATATAGGTAACCAACGGTTAGCCATTTCTGTAAAAGCAGTTTCTACCAATCCGGCAGGTCGTTGTGGCCAGGGGTATAGCATCGGCCAGGCCAATGCACCGCTAAAAGTGGCATGTGCACTTAATCCTAAGTTTTGTGAGGCTTTGGCTGCATAGCGTAATTGTTGGGCGGCCCATTCGGTGCGGGCTTTGCTGTTGCCGTGCACTTCTGCAGGTGCAAAGCCATCAAATAAGGCATCATAAGCAGGATGTACAGCTATTAGTTGCCCCTGTAAATGGGTAGATAGTTCGGTAATAGATAATCCATAACTGTTTACCAATCCTTTCAATTCATCTGCATAGGTTTTACTTTCTGCGGCCAATTGCAAATTAATACAGCGGGCATCCCAGGTAGGTATTTGAATGCCCTTATAACCCAGTCCGGCCGCCCATTCGCAAATAGCAGACAGGCTGTTAAAAGGGGCTTCATTACCCATAAACTGTGCTAAAAAAATGCCGGGGCCTTTTATTGTTTGCATGGTAATTATTTTTTTGTAGTCAGCAATGGTACAGGTATGTGGCTGTGGTTGCGTCGCACACTTGTACGTTCGGTACTTTTATTCGTCAATGCTACTCCGTAAATGGCGTCCATTTTTCGGATGAATAGGCAGAAGCCACTACACTATCAATAAAGGCCATGCCTCTTACGCCTTCGGCAACGGAAGGAAAATCGAGCATTTCTGCTGAAGGTTTTTGGCCTTGTTGTTCTGTTAATAATGTGAGCGCAAAATTGTGGTAAATATTGCCAAATGCTTCTAAATAGCCTTCCGGATGCCCACCCGGCGTGCGGCAATTGTGTGTAGCAAAAGTAGAGAGGCGGTCGGTATAATTACTGCCTGCCCGCAATATTTGTGTAGGCGCATCTAACCATTTTACCAATAAGGTATTGGGTTCCTGTTGTGCCCATTCAATGCCGCCATTTTCGCCGTAAACCCTTATTTTCAGTGCATTTTCTTCTCCGGCAGCCACTTGCGATGCCATTAAAACCCCTGCTGCACCATTGTTAAATTTCAATAACACATTACCATCATCATCTAATGCCCTGCCTTCTACCATTACATTCAAATCGGCACACAAATGGGTAATTTTTAGTCCGGTAATGTATTCGGCTAAGTGGGCTGCGTGGGTACCAATATCGCCCATAGCGCCACTTTTACCGCTTTTTTTAGGATCGGTACGCCAGGCCGCCTGTGCATTGCCTTCGCGTTCTGATAATTTGCTAAGCCAGCCCTGTGGGTATTCTACCCAAACCTTTCTTATTTTGCCTAAGGTATTGACCTGAATCATAGCTTTTGCCTGCTTAACCATTGGGTAGCCGGAATAAGTATGTGTTAAACACAAATGCAACCCCGTTGTAGCTAATTTTTGTTGCAATTGTTTGGCTTCATCTAATGAAAAAGTAATCGGCTTTTCAATAACTACATGAAAGCCTAAGTCTAAAGCCATCATTGCCGGCGCAAAGTGGGCAAAGTTGGGGGTAACAATGGTTACAAAATCTATACGTTTATCGGCCGGCATTTTACTTTCAGCCTGCAACATTTCTTCATAAGTTAAATAAGTTCTTTCTTTCGGTAAAAAGAGCATTTCCCCCGATTGGATGGCCGTTTCAGGATGAATACTCAATGCACCGCAACTCAATTCAATCAGTCCATCCATATTGGCTGCAATACGATGAATGGCGCCAATAAAAGCATCTTTGCCACCGCCAATCATACCCATTCGTAATTTTCTTTTCATGGTTTTAACAGTTTTGGAATAAAAAAAATGAGCCGTTATTGGCTAAGCAATCGAGTATCATTATAATAAAGCAGATAACTGATAACTGTAGGCAATGCAATAAGGCTGCGTGGTTGAAACACTTTGTTAAAGTATACATGTATTCCAACTGCATCAAATGTAAGCTTTGTGTATTATAAATAAACAGATTTGCAAAGCGTTAAAAAAGAATTGATTTTTATCAAAATCCCTTACAAATGCTGCTGGTTAAAAAATTACTTTTACATTTAACCCTTAAACGATTTATACCTAACGATTGAATATGCAAGCCAACATTCAAAAAAACAAATTATTTGTTGCCAGTTGTTTAGCCTTATTGGTAACCTCACTTTCATTCGGCATTAGAGCAGGTATTTTAGATACTTTAGGCACACAGTTTCAACTCAATAAAGCAGAGTTGGGTGCTATTGCCGCTACTGCATTCTGGGGTTTTCCGCTGGCCATTATTTTTGGTGGCATTGTGGTAGATATTATTGGTATGAAGCGGTTACTGATTCTTGCATTTGTATTTCATTTAGCAGGTATTATTTTAACCATTTATGCCGGGAAATTTGGTAGCCCTTATGCTGCATTATTTATTTCTACCTTGTTAATTGGTTTGGCTAATGGAACCGTTGAAGCAGCCTGTAATCCATTAATTACTTCTTTATATCCTGACAATAAAACAACCAAACTCAATCACTTTCATTTGTGGTTTCCCGGCGGAATTGTAATTGGTACCTTATTGGTTTTTTTATTGGATAAAATTGGTATTGGCTGGCAAATACAAGTAGGCTTAATGATTATACCTACTTTAATTTATGGTTACCTGTTTAGTAAATTACAATTTCCGGTTACAGAAAGGGTAGCCAAAGGTGTAAGTACGGCTAAAATGTACCGCTCGTTGTTGAATCCCTTATTCATTATCATGATTATTTTAATGTTTGGTACAGCCATTACTGAACTGTTTACCGGACAATGGATTGATGTTTTATTAAAAAATGTAAGTGATAACGCCATTTTACTCTTAACCATTGAAACCGGTGTAATGGTGGTAGGCCGCGGTTTTGCCGGTCCTGTAGTGCATCGGTTATCACCTGCAGGCGTGTTATTGTTCTCCGCTATTTTTTCTGCTTTAGGGTTATATATTTTAGGCCATACTACCGGTAATTTATTGTTTTTAGGTGCTTTGGTATTTGGTTTAGGGGTTTGTTATTTCTGGCCCACCATGTTGGGGTTTGTTTCTGAAAACTTGCCCGAAACCGGTGCAGTCGGACTTAATTTAATGGGTGGTGCAGGTATGTTTGCCGTTTCTGTATACACCATTTTTATGGGTAGCTATTATGATAATTTATTGGCTGCACAATTGCCTGTAAATGCCAATATTAAACCATTTATGGAGGCAGCTCCGGGTACAGAAATGGCTAATCAGTTAATTGAAGCTAAGAAAGCAGCAGGCCCGGCCATTATTAATACCACTTTCATTATTCCCATTATTTTAATTGTGGCATTTACGGCATTGTTCTTTTATAAAAAAAATCAAAAAAACAAAATGGTAGCTGTTGCTCAGTAACAGCTACCGCTTACAATTATTTCCTTATCCTTTAATCAGGCAGCATGTATAACAGGCGCAAAGCAATTCAAACCATATTTACCGGAACAGCAACCGCTGCTGCTGCTCCTTTTTTATTGAAAATGAAAGCGAATGCTGCATCGGATACAGATTCTACTGCATTGAAAGGTAACATTAATCATGCAGTATGCAGGTGGACGTATCAATATTTACCTTTAGATACATTATGCACTACCGCAAAACAAATTGGTATTAAAGGCATTGATTTGGTGGGGCCTGCCGATTGGCCGGTACTAAAAAAATATGGTCTTACTTCTTCCATGTGCAATGGCGCTGAATTAAACTTAACAGATGGTTGGGCTGATACCAAATTTCATGCAGCTTTAATTCCGCGTTATAAAGAAC